>NZ_JBRRCG010000003.1:0-274556 GCF_056757995.1 Stenotrophomonas sp. STEN147 | reverse complement strand
GTGGGGGGGGGGGGGGGGGGGTGGGGGGGCGGCGCCCTCCCCGCGCCCGCGGGGGCGGGGCGCCGCCCCCCCCCCCCCCCCCCCCCCCCCCCCCCCCCCCCCGCCCCACCTTCGGCAGAATGCCGCGATCTGATGGATTCACGCCACGTGTGGATGAAATCTGTCAGATATCGGAATAGATGGTGGGTCGGATCGTTCCGACAGATCGCAGGAAACTGTCGAAGGCGGGGTGGGTCCGGTGGCGGGAGTGTCCGCGGCATGGATGCCGCGGCCAAGCCCCCATGGATGGGTTTACGGCGCCTCCCGCCACCGGACCTACCCCGCCATCCCTCAGTAGTCCAGCTCTTGACGTTGACGTTGCCTCTGCAGGTGCAGGGCGGCAGCCCTGCATGGAAAACCCACCCCCTACCAAGGTAGGGCGGAACGCGCGGCAGCGCGGCACTATGCTCGAACCCATGACTTCGTCTGGGAGGGCTGCGTCATGAACTACGAGGAAACCTACCGCCGCTCGATCGACGAGCCGGAGGCGTTCTGGGGCGAGGAAGCCAAGCGCATCCATTGGCACAAGCCGCCGCAACAGGTGCTCGACTACAGCAACCCGCCGTTCCGGCGCTGGTATGTGGGCGGCGAAACCAACCTCTGTTACAACGCGGTCGATCGCCATCTGGACACTCGGCCCGACCAGCTCGCGCTGGTGGCCATTTCCACCGAAACCAACAGCACCCGCGAGATCACCTACCGGCAGCTGTACCGAGAAGTGAACGACTTCGCTGCCGTGCTCCTGCGCCTGGGCGTCGGCCATGGCGACCGCGTGGTCATCTACATGCCGAACATGGCCGAAGCCGTGTTCGCGATGCTGGCCTGCGCGCGCATCGGGGCCGTGCACTCGGTGGTGTTCGGTGGCTTCGCCGCGCACAACCTTGCCCTGCGCATCGACGATGCCAGACCCAAGCTGCTGATCGCGGCCGATGCCGGCATGCGCGGAGGCAAGCTCATTCCCTACAAGCCGATGGTGGACGCCGCCTGTGCGGAAGCCGGGCATCCACCGCCGCACGTGCTGATCGTCTCGCGCGGGCTGGATCCGGCCGAGCCGCGCATCGAGGGCCGCGACGTCGAGTACGCGACGCTGCGCGCGGAAGTCGGTGACGTCGATGTTCCGGTGCAGTGGCTGGAAGCGAGCGAGCCGAGCTATCTGCTGTATACCTCCGGCACCACCGGCAAGCCCAAGGGCGTGCAGCGTGATGTGGGCGGATACGCGGTGGCGATGGCACAGTCGATGGAGACCGTCTTCGACTGCAAGCCGGGGCAGGTGATGTTCTCCACCTCCGATGTCGGCTGGGCCGTGGGACATTCCTATAACGTGTATGGCCCGCTGATCGGCGGTTGCACATCGCTGTTGTACGAAGGCCTGCCGACCCATCCGGATCCGGGCATCTGGTGGGCCCTGTGCGAGCAGTACAACGTGCGCACGATGTTCTCCTCTCCCACCGCGATCCGCGTGCTGAAGAAGCACGACGCGGATTTCATCCATCGCCACGACCTGCGCGCGTTGAAGTACCTGTTCCTGGCCGGCGAACCGCTGGATGAGCCGACCGCGCACTGGATCAATGAAGCGCTGGGCAAACCGATCATCGACAACTACTGGCAGACCGAAACCGGCTGGCCGGCCTTGACCCTGTTGCCGGGCCTGGAGATGAAGCCGGTGCGCTTTGGTTCGCCGGGCTTCCCCAACCTCGGTTACCGCATGAAGGTGATCGACGAGAACACCGGCGAAGAAGTCGCACCCGGGCAGAAGGGAGTCCTGGTGGTCACCCCGCCATTGCCGCCGGGCTGCATGAGCACGGTGTGGAACGACGACAGCCGCTTCCTGCAGAGCTACTTCAGCCATTTCAAGGAGCTGCTGTACAGCTCGCTGGACTGGGCGATCCGCGACGATGACGGCTACACCTTCATCCTCGGCCGTACCGACGATGTCATCAACGTCGCCGGGCATCGCCTGGGGACACGTGAGATCGAGGAAGCCATCTCCAGCCACCCGCGTGTGGCGGAGGCCGCAGTGATCGGCGTCAAGGATGAACTGAAGGGACAGGTGCCGCTGGTCTTCGTCACCCTCAAGCAGGGGCTGGGGGGCGAAGACCCTGCACCGGTGGTGGCGGAGATGATGGCAACGGTGACCACCTCGCTGGGGGCGGTTGCACGGCCGGCGCACGTGCACGTGGTCAACGCATTGCCGAAGACGCGCTCGGGCAAACTGCTGCGGCGCTCGCTGCAGGCGCTGGCCGAGCAGCGCGATCCCGGCGACCTGTCGACCCTGGATGACCCGGCCGCCCTGGAGGAGATCCGCCGCGCGCTGGGACGCTAGACCGGTCCTGTATTGCCGGGGCCGCGTGCAGCGGGCCGAGGCAAGGAATGCAGCGGTGCTGCACCGCAGCGTTCACCGTACCAGCAGTGCGTTAAGCTCGATGCCGGGGAGCGCGTCCGTCAGGGCGCGCAGGCATGCGCATCATGGAACGGGGGAGCTATGGCACTGCTGCACGCCAAGACGGCCGCTGGCCGCCAGGAAATCGAGGATCGTGCGCGGCGCCTGCCGGCCGCGCTGCGCTCGATCCTGCTGATGGTCGATGGTCGCCGTGATGACACCGAACTGCGCAGCCTGCTGGAGGGACTGCGGGCGCCGTCCGATGCGCTGGAACAGCTGGCCGCAATGGAGCTGATCGAAGTGGTGGGGGGCAGCGCCGATGCGGTGCCGGTCGGCCTCAGCAATGGCCGCGAACAGGACCCGGCGCTGTATCAGCAGCTGTACGAGGCGATGAGCGAAGCCGTGCGGCGCCACCTCGGGCTGAAGGGCTACTTCATGCAGTTGAAGATCGAGCGCTGCACCGATGCCTCCGCCCTGGAGCGCCTGTGCCCGGAACTGCTGGCGGCGGTAGGCAAGGCACGCAGCCCGGCACTGGCACAGCGCTGGTGGCAGGAAACGCAGGCATCGCTGGCAGCCGGCGATCGCGGAGTCGTGCAGGCCTGACGCAGCGCGTAGAGTGGAGGGTTTCATTCCCATCAGGAGCCTCTCGTGCAGGACGACCACGACGACACCGACACCCCGGGCTGGGACGCGATCAATGCGGCGCTGGCGCCGCTGTACGCGGGCCAGGAGCCCCTGCATTTCGGAACGGCATTGCCGTACACGCTGGGCGGCCAGGATCCCCTCGATGGCATCAGTGTCTACCGTGCGGAGGCGCCGGTACCGCACTGGCACTACATCACCTATGGCCTGTCCGAGCTGTACGCCAAGGAGAGCAGTGACGCCGAAGCAAGTGGCTACGGATTCGAGCTGACCTTCCGTCTGGCAGCAGGCGAGGGCGTGCACGCCGAACAGGCACCGCCGACATGGCCGATGAACCTGCTGCAGAACCTGGCGCGCTACGTGTTCGGCAGCGGCAACGTGTTCGAGGATGGCCACCACCTTGACGCGAACGGCCCGATTGCACTCGAGTCCGACACCCGCCTGTGCCATCTGGCCTTCATCGCCGACCCGCAGTTGCCGGCGCGCGAGACCGCCAACGGTCGCCTGCAGTTCCTGCAGCTGGTCGGGCTGACGGATGGGGAAATGGCTGCAGTGAAGCGCTGGTCGACCCGCGGGGTGCTGCACGTGCTGGAGCCGGCGATGCCCCTGTGGATCACCGATCTGCATCGGGGCGACCTGCTGGATGATCCGGCACTGGCGGCGCAGGTGCAGGCGGGCAGTGCGCGGGAGGGTTCCAGCACCGGCATGTTGTTCATTGAAACGCTGGACTGGCGACAGGTCTCGGGCGTGACCACGCTGGTGCTCGGCGCCGGCCAGGTGCCGAGCGTGCGCGAGCTGCTGCCGCTGCGCCTGCACCATGGCGCATCGCTGGTGCTGGTCAGCCGTGAGCGCCAATGGGAGTTCACCCCGGCTGCGGGCGGCGGCGCCAACGACGTCGATGCCGACAGCGCGCGCTGGGCATTGGATGCACAGGGGGTCCAGGCGTGGCAGGACGTGCGTGCCGAGCGCGGGATCTACCCGTTGGGCGGCCAGCTGCAGGTGGAGGTGGTGCCGACGCTGCTGCGTGACGCCAAGGGTGCCGTGATCCGCGAGATCGGTTGAACGGTGGACACGGGGCGCCGGCGATGCCCGGCGCGGGGCCGGGACGCCGGATCGGAGCCGCCTGCGCTGCCGGCGGCTCCGTGTGAGGTCAGGCCAGGCCTTCGGCCTTCAGTGCGGCCTGCACGCCGGCATCGGCGTCCATGCGCGCCTTGTAGGCGGCCAGATGATCCAGCCCCGCCAGGTCGACCTTGGCGCCGGCTGCCCAGCGCAGGGTGATGTAGAAGTACGGATCGGCGAAGCTGCGGAATCCGGCCAGCCACGGCTTGTCCGCCAGCTGCCGGTCGGCCGTCTCGAACAGGCCACGCAGGCGCTTGCGGGCGGCCGCGCGGATCGCGTCGTACTGGCTCTCATCGCCGATGAACTTGCCCGGCGCGAACAGCGGCGAGAACGCCGGGTGCACATCGGAGTTGACGAAGGCCAGCCAGCGGGTGGCCTCGGCACGCTGGCGCGGGCTGCCGTCGCCGGCCAGGCCGGCCTGCGGGAAGCGGTCGGCGATGTAGCCCATGATGGCTGCGTTCTGCAGCAGGATGAAGTCGCCATCGACCAGCGCCGGAACCGAGCCGGCCGGGTTGATCTTGAGGAATTCCGGCCCCTTCAGGGTGTCCTTGTCGAGCAGTTCGACCTCGAACGGCTGGCCGGTCCACTGCAGGGCGATGTGGTCGGCGGTGGAGCAGGCACCGGGCTTGCTGTACAGCTTCATGGGAACTCCAGGCGGGGTGTGCGGGAATCGCCCACTATCCCAGAGCCTGCCGGCGCGCGGCAACGCTGCCGCCGGCAACAGTTCGTTACGACTGCCGGGGCTTGAGGTTCTGCACCTTATAGAAGGTGTGATCACCGATGGTGGCCACCTGGTAGGCATTGCGCCAGTTCGGGCTGGCGATGGCCAGGGCGGCGAAATGGCTGGCACCGGGAACGATCTCGCGGCGCTCGCCGGCCGGCAGCGCCCAGTTGCGCTCCGCATCGAAGGCCACGCTCATGGCCTCGCTCCAGGCCGCGTCGTTGCCCAGCTGGGTGCCGGGGGAGACGATGGTCGGGGCGAACTGCTTGCGTGCGGTCACCACCTGGCACATCGAGTCGCCCCACAGGCCGCTGTCGAGGCGGCGCAGTGCCACTTCGGCCACGGCCTGCTGGCCGCGCAGGGTCTGGTCGCGGGCTTCCAGGTACACGGTGGTGCTCAAACACAATGAATCAGCCGCCGGCTGGGGCAGCAACTGCGACAGCCAGAGAATCCAGGCCAGTTTCATATAACTCCTTGCTCCGTATGGGCCGCACCACGGGGTTCCGGCCGAAGGGAGGGCAGGAGGCGGGGTACGACTTGGCGTCATGGGGAGGCGGCCATCGGGGCCGCCCCGTGGGCGGCCCGGGAAAAGAGGATCGATGAACGATCCGGGAGGGCCGCACCGGCTCACCGGAAACTGGGTGGTGAGCGGAAAGTTGGCGCAAGGTAGGGGGGGCTGGCCGAACGCATCATGAATCGCCCGGCTTGACATTCAGCTTTGAGGTGGGTGACGGAAATCACAGTCCCGCCGCCCATTCAGGTGTGGATCAAAGGGCGGCCGCCACCCGGCTGCCCTGATCGATGGCGCGTTTGGCGTCCAGTTCGGCGGCCACATCGGCGCCGCCGATCAGCTGTGCGCTGATGCCCGCCGCCTGCAGTTCGGCCTGCAGCGCACGGTTCGGTTCCTGCCCTGCACAGATCACCACATGATCCACCGGCAGCAGCTGTTCGCTGCCCTCCACGCGGATGCGCAGCCCCTGGTCGTCCACGCCGAGATACTCGACGCCGCCCAGCATCCGCACGCCCTTGGCCTTCAGCGTGGCGCGGTGGATCCAGCCGGTGGTCTTGCCCAGGCGCGCGCCCGGCTTGCCGGGGCTGCGCTGCAGCAGCCACAGCCGGCGCGGCGAAGCGTCCACCTGCGGGCGGGCCAGCGAGCCGCGGGCCTCGAAGGTGGCGTCCACCCCCCATTCGGCCATCCAGCGCTGCGGGTCCAGCGACGGCGATGGGCCCTCGTGGCTGAGGAATTCCCCGACATCGAAGCCGATGCCGCCGGCACCGATGATGGCCGCGCTGGCGCCCACCTCGACCCGGCCCTGCAGCACGTCCAGGTAGCTGACGACCTTGGCGTGGTCCGCGCCGGGGAAGTCGACCCGACGCGGCGTGATGCCGGTCGCCAGCACGACCTCGTCGAAGCCGGCCAGGCAGGTCGCGTCTGCCCGGGTACCCAGGCGCAGCTGCACGCCCGTGTCCTGCAGCTTGTGGCGGAAATAGCGCAGCGTCTCGTGGAACTCTTCCTTGCCCGGGATGCGCTTGGCCACATTGAACTGGCCACCGATCTCGTCGCTTGCGTCGAACAGGGTGACCTGGTGACCGCGCTCGGCGGCTACCGTGGCACAGGCCAGGCCGGCCGGGCCCGCGCCCACCACCGCCACCCGCTTCGGTGTGGACGTCGGGCGGTAGACCAGTTCGGTTTCGTGCGCGGCCCGCGGATTGACCAGGCAACTGGCCAGCTTGTTCTCGAAGACGTGGTCCAGGCATGCCTGGTTGCAGGCGATGCACGTGTTGATGGTGTCGGCACGGCCGGCGCGCGCCTTGTTCGGCCACTGCGGGTCGGCCAGCAGCGGGCGCGCCAGCGACACCATGTCCGCACCGCCGTCGGCGAGAATGCGCTCGGCAACCTCGGGCATGTTGATGCGGTTGGTCGCCACCAGCGGCACCGCCACATGCGGCTTCAGCTTGGCGGTGACCCCGGCGAAGGCGGCGCGGGGCACCGAGGTGGCGATGGTGGGAATGCGCGCCTCGTGCCAGCCGATGCCGGAATTGATGATCGTCGCGCCCGCGGCCTCGATGGCCTGCGCCTGCTGCACGATTTCCTCCCAGTTGCTGCCGTCCTCAACCAGATCCACCAGTGACAGCCGGTAGATGATGATGAAATCCGGGCCGCAGGCTTCGCGGATGCGGCGCACGATCTCCACTGCGAAGCGCATGCGCTGGGAGGCATCACCGCCCCAGCGGTCCGTGCGCGTGTTGGTGCGGGGGGCGATGAACTCGTTGATGAGGTATCCCTCCGAGCCCATCACTTCGACACCGTCGTAGCCGGCTTCGCGTGCCAGCCTGGCGCTGCGTGCGTAATCGGCGATGTGCCGTTCGACGCCGCTGGCCGACAGTGCGCGCGGGGTGAACGGATTGATCGGCGCCTTGAGCTTCGAGGGCGCCACCGACAGGGGGTGGTAGGCATAGCGGCCGGCGTGCAGCAGCTGCAGACAGATCTTCGCACCATGCTGGTGGGCGGCGGCCGTCAGCTGCCGGTGCGGACGCACTTCCCAGGGCCAGGACAGCTTGCCGCCGAAGGGTTTGAGCCAGCCGACCACGTTGGGGGCGAAGCCACCGGTGACGATCAGGCCGACGCCGCCTTCGGCGCGCTCGGCGAAGTAGGCGGCCAAGCGCGGGAAATCGCGCGCGCGATCTTCCAGCCCGGTGTGCATCGAACCCATCAGCACCCGGTTGCGCAGCTGGGTGAAGCCCAGATCGAGCGGGGCGAACAGGTGGGGATAGGCGCTTTCATTGGCTGGCGACATGGTCGATACGCTTGCGTACGGAAGCGCGAAGCGTGCCGCGAAACGGCGGTCGGGGCAAGGGGCGGGCGAATCGGTAGCGCCGGGCCATGCCCGGCGACGCGGCTAGCCGTGACCGCGCTGCGCGCTCGTCGGGCGTGGCCCGGCGCTACCCGTCGGCAGGGGCCGGCCGATGCCGAACCAGCCCAGCGTCACCCCGCACAGCGGGCCGATCAGCAGCGCAAAGGCCAGGGTGCCGATGCCCACGTTGCCTCCCAGCCACCAGCCCAGCAGCAGGACGCTGCCTTCGATCAGGCTGCGCACCTTCCAGATCGGCCAGCCGGTGCGGGCATGCAGGCCGGTCATCAGCCCGTCGCGCGGGCCGGGGCCGAGCCGCGCGCCGATGTACAGGCCGGTGGCCAGTGCCACCAGCAGCATGCCGGCACAGAACATCGCCACCTGCCAGACCAGGCCGACAGCCGGCGGCAACAGCCACAGGCCGAACTGCGCGGATGGACCGATCAGCAGCACGTTGAGCACGGTGCCGACGCCCGGCTTCTGCCGCAGGGGCCACCACAGCAGCAGGACCAGCGCGCCGATCACGTTCGTGGCCAGGCCGAAGGACAGCGGGGTCTGCGCCGCGACGCCCTGCGACAGCACGTCCCAGGGCGCGACACCGATCGCAGCACGGATCATCAGTGAGGCGCCGAAGCCATACAGGAACAGGCCGACGATCAATTGCAGCAGGCGCAGGGGCAGGGCAGTGGGCATGGGAGCGCTCGGGGGGAGGGAATCTGTCTCCACCGTAATCCCGAATCGCCAGCTTCCATAGATACAGATCCCGGTGAATCCCGCGCCACAGCGCGCGCGTCAGTCGTCCCAGCCTGCCAGTGCCAGCTTGCCCAGCGTGCGGCCGCTGGCCAGCCGCTCATGCGCCGCCTGCAGGTTGGCGGCATTGATCCTGCCGAGTGTCTCGCTGAGCGTGCCACGCAGCTGGCCTGCATCGATCATGCTCGCGGCGCGGCTCAGGATGCGGTGCTGCTCGATGCGGTCGGCGGTACCGAAGCGCGATCGCGCGAACATGAATTCCCAGTGGATGCCGATGCACTTGGCCTTGTACGGGTCGCCGATGCGCAGCGCGCCGCGGGGTTCGACGATCAGCCCGACATGTCCCTGCGGCGCCAGCAGCTGGCCCAGTTCATCCCAGTAGTGATCGGTGTCGGCCAGGTTGAGCGCGATCTGCACGGCGCTGACGCCCAGTGCCTGCAGCTGCGGCTGCAATGGCTGGCGATGGTCGATCACGTGATGGGCGCCCATCTGCCGGCACCAGTCGGCCGACTGCTCGCGGGAGGCGGTGGCAATGACCGTGAAGCCGGCATGGCGGGCCAGCTGGATGGCCATCGAACCGACGCCGCCGGCGCCGCCGATCACCAACAGGTGCTGCCCGGCGTGGCGGCGGTCATCCAGATGCAGCGGCATGCGCTCGAACAGCAGCTCCCATGCGGTCAGTGTGGTCAGCGGCAGCGCCGCTGCCTCGGCAAAATCCAGCGTGGTGGGCTTGCGTGCGACCAGCCGCTCATCCACCAGCTGATACTGGGCATTGCAGCCGGAGCGGGTGACATCGCCGGCGTAGTAGACCTCGTCGCCGGAGGCGAACAGGCGGGCGTCCTCGCCGATGGCCTCGACCACGCCCGCCGCATCCCAGCCGAGCACCCGTGGCGTGTCCAGCGTGGCCGGATCGGTGGCGGCACGCTGCTTGCCGTCGACCGGATTGATCGAAACCGCCTGCACGCGGACCAGCAGATCGCGACCGGCTGGCGGCAGCGGCGGCGGCAGCCTGAGATCCTGCAGGGCGGGGGCGGATTCACGACTCAGGGCGACGGCTTTCATCTCGGCTCCGGCTCGGTTTCCCGTTTCATCATAAGGTTCCTCACGTTTCCGGGGGCGCGCTGAATCTCCTTCGCCCCGCGTTCCGCAGAATGTCGCCTGCGTTGCCTAAACACCGTCAAACCCTTATGGGGTGAGGGTCTTGCGGATTTTCATCATCCTGTATAGGGTTTCAACGTCGGACCGGTGGCCGGTCGGGCGCAACACTTCACATGTTACGGGACTGTTAACATGGCCTTCACCCGCCTGAGCATAATGTTCGCGGCGGTGGCGTGCTGAATCGGCTGTCTGAACATCGACGCAGTAGTGCTGGCCCATGCCTCTACCGGTTTCATACCCCCGAAATAGGAGCTGTACTCAATGAACAAGAAGATCCTTACTGCCGCGCTGCTGGGTGGTCTGGCTTTCGCCCAGGCTGCTTCTGCGCAGGAGTTCGATGACCGCTGGTACCTGACCGGTTCGGCCGGCTTCAACTTCCAGGACAGCGACCGTCTGACCAACGACGCTCCGTTCGTGACCCTGGGCCTGGGTAAGTTCATCAGCCCGAACTGGTCGCTGGACGGTGAGCTGAACTACCAGAACCCGAACTTCGACAGCAATCAGGACCTGAACTGGTCGCAGTACGGCATCTCGCTGGACCTGCGTCGCCACTTCATCAAGGAAGGCCGCGGCTGGAACCCGTACATCGTCGGTGGCCTGGGCTACCAGAAGTCGGAAGAAGAGTACCCGGCCAACAGCCTGAATGGTCCGCGTGAGCGCAAGGACGGCAACGTTGCCGCCAAGCTCGGCGTCGGCCTGCAGACCACCTTCGACAAGCGCGTTGCTGTCCGCGCCGAAGTGGCCTACCGCGCTGACTTCGACGACAAGAGCTACCACGCTGCCAGCGAAGACTGGTTCGGCGACGTGCTGGCTTCGGTCGGCGTCGTGATCCCGCTGGGCCCGGCTCCGGTCGCGGCTGCTCCGGCTCCGGCTCCGGTTGCCCCGAGCTGCGCCGACCTGGATGACGACGGTGACGGCGTCAACAACTGCGACGACAAGTGCCCGAACTCGCAGCCGGGTCAGACCATCGGTCCGGACGGTTGCCCGGTGCCGGTCTCGATCGACCTGAAGGGCGTGAACTTCGACTTCGACAAGTCGAACCTGCGTCCGGACGCCGTGGCCATCCTGAGCGAAGCCACCGAGATCCTGAAGCGTTACCCGGATCTGCGCGTTGAAGTCGCCGGTCACACCGACTCGAAGGGTACCGACGCTTACAACCAGAAGCTGTCGGAGCGCCGCGCCACCGCGGTGTACAACTACCTGACCAAGAACGGCGTGGACGCTTCGCGTCTGGTCGGCCCGATCGGCTACGGCGAGAGCCGTCCGATTGCTCCGAACACCAACCCGGATGGTTCGGACAATCCGGAAGGTCGTGCCAAGAACCGTCGTACCGAGCTGAACGTCCAGAACTAAGTTCTGACGTTTCGCCCGCAAGACACAGCAGGACCCGGCTTCGGCCGGGTCTTGTTGTTTCTGCGGCGGGAAAAGCCGGAACGGGCCTCGATGGACCGACCGTTTGTCGGCTTTTTGTCCAAAAAACCAATGAGTTGGCGCATTCATTGAAAGTGGCGCTTGAAAGCTGTCGCCGCATTGCTACACTCGCCGCGTCACCTTCCTTCCGTGGATGCCTCTCATGCTGCGCTCTGCATCGGCCGCCGTCCTGGCGCTGGCCCTGGTTCCTGCCGCTCACGCTGCGGTCGATTGCTCGGTCAACACCAGCGCTTCGCCGCTGCCGCTGCCGGCCACGACCATCGCGCCGGTGGCCGACGAGCTGTACATCCGTGGCAACCAGCTGGGCATGCCGGCCGGTGTGCTGAGCAGCAGCTACGATCCTTCGCAGTCGCTGGACCAGGTGCTGCAGCGCCTGCGCATCGACGGCTGCCAGAACATCGCCAAGGCGATTCCGAGCGCGCCGGCGGTGAAGCCGAACGATCCGGCGGCGTACAAGCCGCAGACCGAATTCGACAACACGCCGTGGCGCTTCGACATGAGCCAGAACGGCAAACGCATGACCGCCGAGGAGTTCGATGCCTGGATGAAGGCGCGTGGCGTCCGCGTGGTCAAGGCGCGCCCGGCACCGGTGGCCACCCCGGCCGCGGCCGAAGTACCGGCTGAGACCAAGCCGGTCGATAAGAAGTAACCGTCGCGGGGAGCAGAGGCTTGCGTACGCGCCGCCCACCTGCCGCCCCCGCCGCCCGCTCCCACGTCCTGCGTGGGCGCGCGGGTCCGGATGCATCCAAGGCTGTGCGCCATGGTCTGGCGCGTGTGCTGTCCAAGGCCGGCGTGTGCTCGCGCAGCGAAGCTGCGCGCTGGATCGCCGAGGGTCGCGTGCGCGTCTCCGGTCGTATCGTCCGTGACCCGGAGTTTCCGATCGGCAGCCCGGCACCTCCCATCGAGGTCGATGGCCTGCCGCTGGCACCGCCGCAGCGGCTTTACCTGATGCTCAACAAGCCGCGCGGGGTGGTGACCACCGCGCAGGACGAGCGCGGCCGTGACACCGTATACCGCTGCTTCGACGGCGCCCGCCTGCCCTGGATCGCGCCGGTCGGCCGGCTGGACAAGGCCAGTGAGGGCCTGTTGCTGTTCAGCAACGATCCGCAGTGGGCGGCGCGCCTGACCGATCCGCAGACCGGGCCGGACAAGACCTACCACGTGCAGATCGATCGCCTGCCCGATGCGGCCACGCTGGCGGCGCTGCAGGCCGGGGTGGACGACGAGGGTGAGTTCCTGGCCGCCCGGGCCGTGCGCGTGCTGCGCAGCGGCGACAAGACCGCGTGGCTGGAGGTGGTCCTCGACGAGGGCCGCAACCGCCACATCCGCCGCCTGCTGGCGGCCTTCGACCTGCAGGTGCTGCGCCTGGTCCGGGTCGCGATCGGCGACCTGGCGCTCGACGATCTCGGCAAGGGCCAGTGGCGGATGCTGGAGGTCAATGACCAGCAGCGGCTGGGGGCCGCTGCACCGGGCTGAGCGTCATGCCCGCGGCCGGCGGATGCCGGTCACCGTTCCAGGCGTAGGGGGCGTCTGGTCGTCGAAATCCCGAACGGAGCCTGCCCATGTACCACTTGTCCCTCAACCGAACCCTGCGCTGTGCCGGCCTGCTGCTGCCGATCGTGCTGCTGGCCGCCTGCGGTGGCCACACGAAAATGGCCAAGACGGAAACGCCTGCCGAAACCCCGGTGGTGGAAGTGAAAACCCCGGAACTGGATGGTCGCGGCAGTTACCGCTTCCTGATGAGCGACGGCGACAGGAAGATGACCGCCGACGAGTTCGATGCATGGATGAAGGCCAATGGCATCCGCGTCGCCCGTGGCAATGGCCAGGACGCTGCCGCCAAGCCGGTCGTGGTGGCCAGCAAGGATGAGCCGAAGGACAAGAAGAAAAAGAAATGACGCGCATTGCGCGTCATTCCGGTAGCGCCGGGCCGTGCCCGGCGAGCGCATGGCGCGGCTGTCGGGAAACCGCCGGGCATGGCCCGGCGCTGCCCCTCGGGGCGATCAACCCTTGATCACGCCCAGCTCGACGCCGATGCGGGAGAAGGCGTCGATCGCGCGGTCCAGCTGCTCGCGGCTGTGCGCGGCGCTGATCTGGGTGCGGATACGTGCCTGTCCCTTGGGCACCACCGGGAAGAAGAAGCCGATCGCATAGATGCCTTCCTCGAGCAGGCGCTCGGCGAACTTCTGCGCCAACGGTGCGTCGTACAGCATCACCGGGCTGATCGGATGCACGCCCGGCTTCACGTCGAAGCCGGCGGCGGTCATCTTCCCGCGGAAGTACGCGGTGTTCTCGGCCAGCCGGTCGCGCAGGTCGTCGGCGGCAGCCAGCATCTCGAAGGCCTTGATGCCGGCGGCGACCACATGCGGCGGCAGCGAGTTGGAGAACAGGTACGGGCGCGAGCGCTGGCGCAGCAGTTCGATCACTTCGGCGCTGGCGCAGGTGAAGCCGCCCAGTGCGCCCCCCATGGCCTTGCCCAGAGTGCCGGTGATGATGTCGATCTTTTCCAGCACACCCTTCACTTCGGCCGAGCCACGACCGGTGGCGCCCAGGAAACCCGTGGCATGGCATTCGTCGATGTGCACCAGCGCGTTGTACTTCTTCGCGAGCGCGGTGATCTCGTCCAGCGGGGCAATGAAGCCGTCCATCGAGAACACGCCGTCGGTGGTGATCAGCTTGGTCCTGCAGCCGGCGGCGTCTGCGGCCTGCAGCTGCGCTTCCAGTTCGGCCATGTCGCAGTTGGCGTAGCGGAAGCGCTTGGCCTTGCACAGGCGCACCCCGTCGATGATCGATGCGTGGTTCAGTGCGTCCGAGATGATCGCATCGTTCTCGCCGAGCAGCGGCTCGAACAGGCCGCCGTTGGCATCGAAGCAGGCCGCATACAGGATGGTGTCCTGCTTGCCGAAGAAATCGGCGATCTGTTTCTCGAGCTGCTTGTGCAGGTCCTGGGTGCCGCAGATGAAGCGCACCGAGGCCATGCCGAAGCCGTGGGTATCCAGAGCATCCTTGGCGGCCTGGATCAGGTCGGGATGATCGGCCAGGCCCAGGTAGTTGTTGGCGCAGAAGTTCAGCACCTTGCGGCCATCGGCCAGCGTGATCTCGGCCGATTGCGGACTGGTGATGATCCGCTCGGACTTGAACAGGCCCTGGGCGCGGATGGCGTCCAGTTCCTCGGCATAGTGGCGGGTCAGGGCGGAGGAGGCGTCGGTCATGGCGTGGGCACGGCTCAGCACGGGAAACCGACGATTCTACCGGGCATCGATGGCTGGCGACCGGCGGCAGGCAGGCCCCGCCATGGCTGGCACATGTTGCAATGCAATAGCAAACGGGTTAAAAAATCGTGAACCGGCCCGTTCTGGCTCCGGTTCCCGCAACTGCCCTGCACGCCACCGCCCCCCACCGGAGACGACCATGAAGCACGCTCGTGCCTGCCTCGCCCTTGCCGCCGCCCTGACCCTGGCCCCGTTTGCCGCCAGCGCCCAGGAAAGCGAATCGCCGTACAGCTGGAACGTTACCGCCGTGTCGGATTACCTGTTCCGTGGTGTGTCGCAGACCGATGAGGATCCCACCCTGCAGGCCGGTTTCACCTATACCAGCCCGGTCGGCCTGTATGCCGGTGTCTGGGGATCGGGCGTGGACTTCGGCCCGGGCGACCCGAGCGTCGAAGTGGATTACCAGATCGGCTACGGCGTTGACGCCACCGAGCGCGTGAACTTCGATGTGCTGCTGAACCGCTACACCTACCCCGGCGCCAGCGAGCTGAACTACAACGAGCTGATCACCACCACCACGCTGGATGACACCTACAAGCTGACGGTGGCCTACAGCAACGACGTGTGGAACAGCAGCACCGATGGCTGGTATTACGCGCTGGGGGGCGAGTGGGGCCTGCCGCAGGACTTCACGCTGAGCGCCAGCGTCGGCCGCAGCACCTTCGAAAAGGGCATTGCCAAGGATTACACCGACTGGAACGTTGGCGTGGCCCGTACCTGGGGTCTGTTCACCCTCGGCCTGGGCTACTACGGCACCGACGGCAACGGCCGCGACAACAGCGGCAAGCTGGCCGACAACCGGGTGGTGTTCACGGTGGCGGTAGGCCAGTAGCCGGCACATGACATCGAACGAAAAAGGCACCCCTGGAGGTGCCTTTTTCGTGTCTGGCGTCGGGCACTGTGTGGGCCGGCCAACGGCGCGGGGACAAGGTGAAACGCGGGGGAATTAGGCGGTCGCGCCGGAGGCGCGAGTGATCAGTTCCAGCTCAGTACCACCTTGCCGGCCTTGCCTTCTTCCATCAGGTCGAAGCCCTTCTGGAAGTCGTCGATCGGCAGCTGGTGGGTCATCACCTTGCCGAGCGGGAAGCCGGACAGCACCAGCTGCGTCATCTTGTACCAGGTCTCGTACATCTTGCGGCCGTAGATGCCCTGCACGGTCAGGCCCTTGAAGATGATCTTGTCCCAGTCGCAGCCGGCACCCTTGGGCATGATGCCGAGCATGGCGATCTTGCCGCCGTGGTACATGCAGTCGAGCATGTCGTTGAAGGCGCGCGGATTGCCGCTCATTTCCAGGCCCACGTCGAAGCCCTCCATGTGCAGTTCCTTCATCACGTCCTTCAGCGAGGTGTTGGTGACATTGACCACGCGCGTCGCGCCCATGTCGGCGGCCAGCTTCAGGCGGAAGTCGTTGACGTCGGTCACCACCACGTTGCGCGCACCGATGTGCTTGCAGATGCCCGCGGCGATGATGCCGATCGGGCCGGCGCCGGTGATCAGCACGTCCTCGCCGATCACGTCGAACTCCAGCGCGCAGTGCGCGGCGTTGCCGTACGGGTCGAAGAAGGCCGCCAGCTCGGACGGAATCTGGTCCGGGATCGGCCACAGGTTGCTGGCGGGCATCACCATGTACTCGGCGAAGGCGCCATTGACGTTCACGCCGATGCCGACGGTGTTCGGGCACAGGTGCGGGCGGCCGCCACGGCAGTTGCGGCAGTGGCCGCAGACGATGTGGCCTTCGGCCGAGACGCGCTGGCCAACCTCATAGCCGGTCACCGCCGAGCCAAGCGCGGCGATGCGACCAACGAATTCGTGGCCGATGGTCAGGCCCGGCTTGATGGTGCGCTGGCTCCACTCGTCCCACAGGTAGATGTGCAGGTCGGTACCGCAGATGGCGGTCTTTTCCAGCTTGATCAGGACCTCGTTCGGGCCCGGGGTCGGCACCGGGACCTCTTCGAGCCAGATACCCTTGGCCGCTTCGCGCTTGACCAGGGCCTTCATCGTTTGCTGCGCCATCGGGGTGGAACTCATCAGGGGGAAAGCGCGGATTATAGAGGTCTGCGCGGAATTCCAATGTTGCGCTGCGGGCGCGCTGGCGGAACGAAAGGCGTGCGCCGGCGGGCGTTTCGAACGTGACCGCCGTGCTCGCCGGGCATGGCCCGGCGCTACCGGGAAATCGGGCGGCTCGCGCTCGCGGGGCATGGTCCCGCGCCATCGGGAAATCGTGCGGGTAGCGCCGGGCCATGCCCGGCGGGCCGGGGGCCATGACTTCCGGGGTTCGGGACAGGGCAGGGGGGCGGGCTACAATCGAAGGTTCCACTACCAGGGGCCGCTCCATGCGCTCGAACCTGCTTGCATTCTCCGTCGTCGCCAGCCTTGGGCTGGTCCAGGTCGCCCATGCCGCCGAAGGCATGTGGGTACCGCAGCAGCTGCCGGAGATCGCCGGCCCGCTGCAGAAGGCCGGCCTGAAACTGTCGCCGGAACAGCTGTCCGACCTGACCGGCGACCCGATGGGCGCGGTGGTGGCGCTGGGCGGCTGCACCGCCAGCTTCGTCTCCCCGCAGGGCCTGGTGGTCACCAACCACCACTGTGCCTACGGCGCGATCCAGCTCAACTCCACCGCCGAGAAGAACCTGATCAAGGACGGTTTCAACGCGCCGACCCTGAAGGACGAACTCAGCGCCGGTCCCAACGCCCGCGTGTTCGTGCTGGACCGGATCACCGACGTCACCGACCAGGCCAAGGCCGCCATCGCCGCCGCCGGCAAGGACCCGCTGGCCCGCACCCGCGCGCTGGAAGCGTTCGACAAGGCCCAGACTGCCGCGTGTGAAGCCGACGCCGGTTTCCGCTGCCGTCTGTACAGCTTCTCCG
Organism: Stenotrophomonas sp. STEN147; assembly: GCF_056757995.1. Taxonomy (NCBI): domain Bacteria; kingdom Pseudomonadati; phylum Pseudomonadota; class Gammaproteobacteria; order Lysobacterales; family Lysobacteraceae; genus Stenotrophomonas; species Stenotrophomonas sp. STEN147. Next base: position 257,324 of record NZ_JBRRCG010000003.1, on the reverse strand, counting down.
GCGGCAATACCTACCGCCTGTTCCGCAACATGGAAATCAAGGACGTGCGCCTGGTCTATGCGCCCCCGGGCAGCGTCGGCAAGTTCGGCGGCGACGTCGACAACTGGATGTGGCCGCGCCACACCGGCGACTTCTCGTTCTATCGCGCCTACGTGGGCAAGGATGGCAAGCCGGCCGCGTTTTCGGCCGACAATGTGCCGTACCAGCCGAAGCACTTCCTGAAGTTCGCCGACCAGCCGCTGGGCGCGGACGACTTCGTGATGGTGGCCGGCTACCCGGGCCGCACCAACCGCTATGCGCTGGCCGGCGAATTCAATGAAACCGCCGAGTTCACCTACCCGACCATCGCCCGCCATTACAACGAAGTGCTGGCGCTGATCGACAAGGCCGGCAAGGCCGACGCCGACGTCAAGGTCAAGTACGCCAACACGGCGGCCAGCATGAACAACGTGGCCAAGAACTACGTCGGCCAGCTGGAAGGCTTCAAGCGCATCGACGCGGCCGGGCAGAAGCGGGCCGAAGAGGCCGCCGTGCTGGCCTGGCTGAAGCAGCAGGGCGCAGCGGGCAAGCCGGCCCTGGCCGCTCACGCCCAGCTGCTCAAGCACCTGGACACCAGCAAGAGCACCCGCGAGCGCGATCTGTTCGTCGGCCAGTTCAACAACACCTCGGCCGTGGGCGCCGCGCTGTCGCTGTACCGCCTGTCGATCGAACGCGCCAAGCCGGACGCCGAGCGTGAAGCCGGTTATCAGGAGCGCGACCTGCCGACCCTGGAAGGCAATCTGCGCCAGATGGACCGTCGCTACGTCGCCAGCATGGACCAGCAGCTGCAGCAGTACTGGCTGGACCAGTACGTCGCGCTGCCGGCGGCACAGCGCAACAACGCGGTTCTCAACCAGTGGCTGGGCGGCAGCGATGCCGGGGCCGTCAACGGCCTGGTGAAGAAGCTGGCCGGCACCGGGCTGGGCAGCCTCGATGAACGCCTGAAGTGGTTCAAGGCCGACCGTGCCGCCTTCGAGGCCAGCACCGATCCGGCCATCCAGTACGCCGTGGCCGTGATGCCGGCCCTGCTGAAGCAGGAAGAACAGAGGAAGATCCGCGAAGGTGAATCGCTGACGGCCCGTCCGCTGTACCTGCAGGCGGTGGCGGACTACAAGAAGAGCAAGGGCGAGTTCGTCTATCCCGATGCCAACCTGTCGCTGCGCATCACCTTCGGCAATGTCATGGGCTATGCCAAGGACGGTGTCCAGTACACCCCGTTCACCACGCTGGAAGGTGTGGCGGCGAAGGAAACCGGCGTCGATCCGTTCGACTCGCCGAAGGCCCTGCTGGATGCGGTCAAGGCCAAGCGGTATGGCGGCCTGGAGGACAAGCGGATCGGCTCGGTGCCGGTGAACTTCCTGTCCAATCTGGACATCACCGGTGGCAACTCCGGTTCGCCGGTGCTCGATGCGCACGGCAGGCTGGTCGGCCTGGCCTTCGACGGCAACTGGGAATCGGTCAGCTCCAACTGGGTATTCGACCCGGTGATGACCCGCATGATCGCGGTGGACAGCCGCTACATGCAGTGGATCATGCAGGAAGTGGCCCCCGCGCCGCAGCTGCTGAAGGAATTGAACCTGGCGCAGTAAGGTTCATGCTGGCGCCGCCGGGCCATGCCCGGCGGAATCCGTCTGCAGTACCGAAACCCCGCGATCCCCGTCGCGGGGTTTTTTCATGTCCCGACCGGCGCGATGCGCCGAACAGGTATCATCCCTGTTCCGCGTACTTCACAGGATGTGAACGAAACGCGGCCCTCTCCTCCCCCCAGGACTCCTTGCACGCATGCGCATCCTGCTTGCCCGCCACGGCGAAACCCCGTGGAACGCCGAAGGCCGCTACCAGGGCCAGATCGACATCCCGCTTTCGCCCATCGGCGAAGCCCAGGCCCAGGCGCTGGGCGCCCGCCTGGCATCCGTGGACATCACCCGTGCGGTGGCCTCGCCGCTGTCGCGCGCCCAGCGCACCGCCCAGCTGGCCCTCGGCGCCGACCGTGCCGGCACGCTGCAGACCGAACCGGATCTGCAGGAAATCGCCCATGGCGAGTGGGAAGGCCTGCTGGCCAGCGAGATCAACGAGAAGGACCCGTCGCGGTTGAAGGCGTGGCGTGAGGAACCCGATACCGTGCTGATGCCGGGCGGCGAGTCGCTGCGCCTGGTGCTCGAGCGCAGCTGGCGCGGCCTGGCACGCGCCAGCGAGGGCCTCGGCGAGCACGACACGCTGCTGGTGGTCGCCCACGATGCCGTCAACCGGGTGATCCTGTGCAGGGTGCTGGGCCTGCCGCTGTCGCGGCTGTGGACCTTCCGCCAGGCACCGACCACGTTGAACCTGCTTGAAGGTCCAGACCTGGAGAGCCTGGAGGTCGTGCGCCTCAACGACTGTGCCCACCACACCCCGTTCTTCGGCGAAGCCAAGCACCGCGCCCTCTGATCCCTGTCCACATCGAACCACCCTGCTGCTGCTGGAACCGCTGCCGTGATGAACCTGCCGACCACCCTGGCCGAATGGCTGGATTACATTGAACGCCAGCACCCGGCGATGATCGACATGGGCCTGGAGCGCGTCCGCGCCGTGGCCACGAGGATGGGACTGGGCGCGCCGGCCAAGCGCACCATCGTGGTCGGTGGGACCAATGGCAAGGGCTCCACGGTCGCCTTCATCGAGGCCATCGGCCGCGCTGCAGGCTGGAAGGTGGGGGCCTACACGTCGCCGCACCTGCTGCGCTACAACGAACGCGTGCGCATCGATGGGCAGGAGGCGGAGGATGCCGCTCTGGTGGCGGCATTCAACGCCGTCGAAGCTGCGCGTGGCGACATCACCCTGACCTACTTCGAGTACGGCACGCTGGCCGCCCTGCAGCTGTTCGCGGAGGCAGCGCTGGATCTGGCGGTACTGGAAGTCGGGCTGGGCGGGCGCCTGGATGCGGTCAACATCGTCGACGCCGACGTGGCCGTGATCACCACGGTGGACATCGACCATGCAGAGTGGCTGGGCGAGGACCGTGAAGCGATCGGTGCGGAAAAGGCCGGCATCATCCGCGGCTGGAAACCGGTGATCCTGGGCGAGACCGACCCGCCGTCGAGCGTGCTGGCACGGGCCTATCTGCTGGGCGCGAACGCCATCCGCGGCGGCAGCGACTACTTCTACGAGCCGATCGATGCCCAGCGCTGGCGCTGGCGCGATGTCGGCCTGCGCATGGAACTGCCGACCCCGGCGCTGGCCGGTCCGATCCAGCTGGCCAATGCCGGCGCGGCCATTGCCGCGCTGCGCGCGCTGGACCGGCCGCTGCCACGCGCGGCGTGGGCGGCTGGCATCGCCGCGGCCCGCATCAATGGTCGCCTGCAGGCATTCGATCGTGATGGCGTGCAGGTGCGGGTCGATGTGGGTCACAACCCGCAGGCGGCCGGCCAGCTGGCACGCGCGCTGAAGGCCGAAGCGGTCCCGGGCCGGACCCTGGCGGTCTATGCCGCGTTGCAGGACAAGGATGCAGAAGGCGTGGTGCAGGCGCTGCAGGATGTGGTGGATGAGTGGACGCTGGCCGGCCTGGAAGGTCCGCGCGGACAGAGCGCGCAGCAGCTGCAGGCACGCCTGCACGGCACCGCTGCGGTCACCGCACGGCTGGCCGGCACTGTCGAGCAGGCACTGACGCAGGTGCTGGCGCAGGCCCAGCCAGGCGACCGCGTGCTGGTATTCGGCTCGTTCCACACGGCCGCTGCGGCCCTGCAGTGGTTGCAGCCCGCGCCCTGATCCACGTTCAGCCAACGCCGACGCCGTCCGGTCCGGCACCCGTATAATCGACCGCAACCCCCGGACAGTTGCCTGCCTCACGTGGATACGCCTCTGAAACAGCGATTGATTGGTGCCATCGTGCTGGTGGCACTCGCCGTGATCTTCCTGCCGATGCTGGTGAAGGGGCCGGCGCCGGACAGTGGCGTCGCCAGTGTGCCGATCGCAGCGCCCAATGCGCCCGCCGACGGCCAGTTCGAGACCCGTGAGCTGCCGCTGGTCGCCCCGGCCGGGGGTGCCACCGGCCTGCAGAGTGGCCAGGCCGCACCGCTGCAGGACGCAGCCGCGCCCGCCACGCCGCCGACCGTGGACACCTCGCCGGCGGTGGCCGCCGGCAACTATGCGGTGACATTCGGCGCCTATGGCAGCAAGGCCGACGCCGATGCGGTGATCGCCTATCTGAAGCGTTCGCAGCTGCCGGGCTTTGCCGAGGCGGCGACCATCAACGGCCGGCAGGCGTGGCGCGTGCGCGTCGGACCGTATGCCGATCGCGCCCAGGCCGAGGCGGCCCGGCTGCAGGCGGTGAAGATCCGCTCCGACGTCCATGCCGAGGTGATCGCGCTGGATGCGCCCGCAGCTGCGGCTGCGCCGGCCGCCGCTGCTGCGGCGCCGCCGGCACCGTCGGCCAGCACCCCGGCGGCGGCGTCCACGCCGTCGGCCACGGGCAACCCGGTACGCAGCGAGAGCCTGCCGCCCAGCACCCCGGCCGCCAGGCCTGAAGCACCGAAGGCAACCGCGACGCCGGAGGCGACGAAGCCGGTCGCCAAGCCCGAGCCGAAGCCGCAACCGCAAACCCCGGCCGCGCCGGCGGCGGGCGGTGTCGGTTTTGCGGTCCAGCTGGGGGCGTTCGGCCAGGCCAACGACGCCAACGCGCTGCGCGACAAGGTGCGCGCTGCCGGATTCAGTGCCTTCGTCGAGCAGGTCCGCACCGAAAAGGGCACCCTGCATCGCGTGCGCGTCGGGCCGGTGGCCAACCGCGCCGATGCCGAGCAGCTGAAGGCCCAGGTGGCGGCCAAGGTCGGCGTGGCCGGCATGGTCCGACCGCACCCGTGATCACGCGCGCTGTCCGCCGCTGTCGTCGGCAGGAGCGGGCAGCGTGATCGACATCGTGCTGGGCGTGCTGATCGGTGCGTCGGTGCTGTTCGGCTTCATCCGCGGTTTCGTCGGCACGGTGGTCGCGCTGGTGTCCTGGCTGCTGGCCGGCTGGATGGCGTTCACCTTCGGCAATGAGGCATCGCACTGGTGGGCGGCGCCGCAGCCACCCGGCACGGGTCACTATCTGGCCGGCTATCTGGGGGTGTTCGTGCTCACCGTGGTGGCGGTCGGGCTGGTCGGGCTGTTGCTGAAGGCAGCGATCAAACTGACCCTGCTGGGCGGCGTGGATCGCCTGCTGGGCGGTGCCCTGGGCCTGGTCCGCGGCCTGTTCTTCGCCAGCGTGCTGTTGCTGCTGGCCGGTTTCACCGCGTTGCCGGCTGAGCCGGCATGGCAGCAGTCGCAGGTGCGGCCGTTGCTGCAGCCGGCGGTGGCCTGGATGCAGGCCCAGCTGCCGCAGCTGGACGGCATGCTGCCACAGGCGCTGCCGCTGGACGGCCTGCTGCCGGGGGCACTGCCCTTGCCCCTGCTCGAGAATGCCCCCACCTCCTCGCAGGTATTGGGCAAGCCGGCGCCGACAGGCGATAATGGCGTTCTCAACGAGGTAGTGGCGGGCGGCGGATGGCCGCGGCCCGTGGACGTGGAGCGGGAGCCCCGGCTGGCCCCCACACTGCCCAGCAACATCGAGCCGGCGCCCGCGCGTCCGGCCCGGCCCGCGCCTGCCGCGGGCGGGACCCCAGGCCAGGCACGGCCACCTTCCTTGTAACTGGGCACAGCCCAGCGGAGACCTCGCACCATGTGTGGCATCGTCGGAATCGTCGGCAACCAGAACGTCGCCGGGCAGTTGTATGACGGCTTGACCGTCCTCCAGCATCGCGGCCAGGACGCGGCAGGCATCGCCACCGCCAATGGCAGCCGCCTGCGGGTGCAGAAGGCCAACGGCCTGGTCCGCGACGTGTTCGACGCACGCACCATGTCCACCCTGGAGGGCAGCGTCGGTATCGCCCACGTGCGGTATCCCACGGCCGGTTCGGAAGGCATGGACGAGGCGCAGCCGTTCTACGTCAATTCGCCGTATGGCATCGCCCTGGCGCACAACGGCAACCTCATCAACACCGAGGCCCTGCGCCAGCAGGTGTTCGAGCAGGACCGCCGCAACGTCAACACCGATTCGGACAGCGAAGTGCTGCTGAACGTGTTCGCCTACGAACTGGAACAGCAGCGCCAGCTCAGTCCGGAAGCCGCCATCCGCGCGGTGGCCGGGGTGCATCGTCGCTGCAAGGGCGGCTACGCGGTGGTCAGCGTGGTGCTGGGCCTGGGACTGGTTGCCTTCCGCGATCCGCATGGCATCCGTCCGCTGGTGCTGGGCAAGCGCAGCCATGCCGAGGGCGACGAGTACATCGTCGCTTCCGAATCGGCCGCACTGGACGTGCTCGGCTTCCAGCGCGTGCGCGACGTGCAGCCGGGCGAAGCGCTGGTCATCACCGCGCGTGGCGAGCTGTTCTCGGAAATCTGCGCCGAACCGGCCGAGCATACGCCGTGCATCTTCGAGTACGTGTACTTCGCCCGCCCGGATTCGATGATCGACAATGTCTCGGTGCACAAGGCGCGCATGCGCATGGGCATCAAGCTGGGCGAGAAGATCCTGCGCCTGCGCCCGGACCACGACATCGACACCATCATCCCGATTCCGGACACCTCGCGCGATGCGGCGCTGGAAATCTCCAATGTGCTTGGGGTGAAGTACCGCGAAGGCTTCATCAAGAACCGCTATATCGGCCGCACCTTCATCATGCCGGGGCAGGGTGAGCGGGTGAAGTCGGTGCGGCGCAAGCTCAACCCGATCCACCTGGAGTTCCGCAACCGGGTGGTGCTGCTGGTGGACGACTCGATCGTGCGTGGCACCACCAGCCAGCAGATCGTGCAGATGGCCCGTGATGCGGGCGCACGCAAGGTCTACCTGGCCAGTGCCGCGCCGCCGGTGCGCTTCCCGAACATCTACGGCATCGACATGCCGGCTGCCGAAGAACTGGTCGCGCACAACCGCAGCGTGGAAGAAATCGAGGCCCACCTGGGCTGCGACTGGCTGATCTACCAGGATCTGGAAGACATGGAAGCGGCCGTGAGCGAGGGCAACCCCGCACTGCGCAACTTCGACTCGTCCTGCTTCAACGGCCACTATCCCACCGGCATCGAACCGGGCTATTTCGAGCGCATCCAGCAGCTGCGTTCGGACGACGCCAAGCACAAGCGCCGCGCCTGAGGCCAAGGGCGTGGTCGAGGTGGCCGACGTCGGTGGCGACCTGCTGCGTGCCGCGCAGCAGTGCCTCGCAGAAGCCGATCCGCTGCGCAAGGTGGCCCTGACCCAGGCCCATGCTGCGGCATTCCGTGCGGGGCGGCTGAAGGTGGCGGTGGATGCGCCGCCACCGGAGCCGATCCGGATGCCGGGCAGGCCGGACCGTCTGCTATTGGTCCACCCGCGCGAGGTGCCGCGGCGTGGCCTCGGTGGCGTGGAAGGGCGCGCCGCCTTCATCCATGCCATCGCCCACATCGAACTCAATGCGATCGATCTGGCCTGGGATGCCGTGTATCGCTTCCGCGGCCTGCCCGCAGCCTTCCATGCCGACTGGGTCAGTTGTGCCGATGACGAGTCGCGGCATTTCATGCTGTTGCGTGAGCGCCTGCTGGCCCATGGCCATGACTACGCCGACTTCCCTGCGCACAACGGCCTGTGGGAGATGTGCGAGAAGACCGCACATGACGGCCTGGCACGCATGGCGCTGGTGCCCCGCGTACTGGAGGCGCGCGGCCTGGACGTGACACCGGGCATGATCGACAAGCTGCGCAACGTCGGCGATGGCGAGACCGCGGATGTGCTGGAGATCATCCTGCGCGAGGAAGTGGCGCACGTCGCCGCAGGTTCGCGCTGGTACCGCTGGTACTGCGAACGTGCCGGCGTCGAACCGCGCGCACGCTTCAAGGCACTGCTGGTCGAGTTCGCAGGCGGTTACCTGCACGGTCCGTTCAACCTGGAAGCCCGCCTGCTGGCGGGTTTCGATGCCGACGAACTGGCCAACCTGGTCGAACAGGCCGGCTGACCGGCAACGCGGGAGCCCAGTCCCGCCCTGCGCGGGCGCGTCTCATGTGTTCGGCAGCACCACCCGCTTGCCATCCACGGTGGGGCGGTTGATGTAGAACAGGCCGGGACCGGGTCGATACGGCAGCTCGCTCACGCCGGCATCGGCCGCATAGGTCAGCGCGGTATCGCCCAGTGCGTCGAAATTCCAGTGTGCCGACTGCATCAGGTAGCGCCTGCGCAGCAGTGCTTCCTGGGCCGGAGTGAGGGCCTGGCCGGCCATCAGCCGGCGCGCGATCGGCAGCAGTGCGTCGGGCAGTTCCCAGCCGGTAACCGCGTTGGCATCCGCGCGCCAGCGTACGCCGGCGGCGATGGCCTGCTGCTGCATCACCTGCAGGGCCACCAACTGGTAACGCCAGTCGATGCGCCGACGCAGCACCACTGCCGCGGTGACGTACAACACCGGCGACAGCAGCACGCTGCGGCTGCCGGCGCGGCGTTGCTGCTGCCACTGGTGCCAGACATCGACCCACACCTCCTTTTCGCCCAGCCCGAGCTGCTGCCGCCAGCGTTCGGCATCCGCCTGTGCCTCGGCGTACACCGTCGTGGCCTGAAGCTGTGCAAGCGGGGGGACCTGGTAGTCGGCCACGCCTGGCCGGCGCAGCTGCTGCCGGCGTGGGCGACTGAGCAGCTTCGGTCCTTCCTCTGTCTGGTTGTAGCCACCGCCGATGTTGGCGTGCACGCCGGGCAGTGCGATCTCCACGTGCGCGGCGGCCACCCGCGTGAGCGGGTAGTGCTGGCGATGTTCGTCGCGCGCGACCAGCTGCACGACACGTCCGGCGATGTCGGCGGAGAGGGCGACGCGTGGTCGCTCATCGGCTCTGCCCCCGCTTACGGCGACGACCGTGTCGAACAGGCCGATGAAGCGCAGCAGCGGCCGTGCCGGCGCGAAGCCGGCGGCGCAGACCAGCCCCGCCTCCTGCAGCAGTTGCTGCCAGCGGGCCGTATCCCAGGCCTGCAAGCGGTTGGCGGCATCGCGCGCCGCCGCCGCCCCGCGCGAGTATCCGAACAGATCCAGCTGCACGCCCTGCACGGGCCTGTGCCAGCGCGCGGACACGCTGGTCAATGCTGCCGGCAACAGCTCGTTGAGCGCGCGCTCGACCTTGGCACGCACACCGCTGGCGCCGATGCCGAAGGCCAGTCCCAGCAGATCGTCTTCGGCATCATCGCGGGTGCCCACCCCTTCCACGTAGATGGCCAGCGAGGGGAACGGCAGCGTCTCCTGGCGGCTGTCCGGATACAACCGGTGCAGCCGTGCGACGTTGGTCAGGCCATTGTCGTAGCTGCTGGTCAGCCGGCTCTGATAGGTCGAATCATCGTCGGCGCGCAGCACGGCAGGGCGGGGTTGCGGCACCTGGACGTGTCCGCGCGCCAGGTTGTGCGCGTTGTTGCGGGTGCCATCGAAGAACAGACCAATCCGCAGCACGGCGGCATCGTCATGGGTGTCCTGCGCTGGTGCCATGTGCATTCCCCGTCGTGGCTACGTCACGGTAGCGCGAAAGCGGTGTGTTGGCGAAGTGTAGCGACGCTGTTGACCTGACTGAACGCAGATGCGGTCGATCACAGATCCAGATTCTCATTCCCACCGCCTATTGAATTCACACGACCTGCGCAGGCCAGATGGCCGAACCCGACACAACGGGTCGTGCTGCATCACTGCTGTTCTCTTCATTCAAGGAGCGACGAAATGATGTCCAGATCGATTGGCAAGACGGCGGGTGGCCTGTTGCTGGGAATGTCGGTGGTTGCGGCCGCCGGTGCTGCACCGTTGTTCGAGCCGGTGACGGTACTCAGTCGTGCATCGGCAAGCAGTGAACCTGCGCTGGGCCGGTTGCTGGCGACGCCGTCCACGGCCGCCGTGCAGGAAGTGCGGGTCGATGCCGCTGCCACCGCGCAGCCGCAGCTGGAGTTCGAGCTGCTTGGCCAGCGGGTGCAGGCGGTACGCAGCAAGGTCGAAACGCTGCCCGACGGCGCCTCTGTCTGGTACGGCCAGCTCCGCTCCGCGTCGGGCAGGCTGCAGGCGGCCACCTCCAATGGACAGGATGACCCTGGCAATTCGGTGATCCTGGTCCGCTCCGGCGACACGCTGACCGGCTCGATCCGCAAGGATGGCAAACTCTACCGGCTGCGTCCGCTCGGCAACCGCCACGTCCTTGTGGAAGTGGATGAATCGCGGATGCCGGCCGACCACCCGGCCGACTACAACCAGTTGCCGAAGATTCCGCTGCCGGCCGATGACCGCATCGGCATTGCCCAGGCGTCTTCGGGAACGCCGGCGACCATCCGCGTACTGGTGGTGGCCACCAATGCCGCCGTCGCCGCCTATGGCGGCAACATGCAGTCGCTGGTGCAGCTGGCGGTCGCCGAGTCGAACCAGGGCTACACCAACAGCAATGTCGGGCTGACGCTGCAGCTGGCCCGCTACGAGACCACCAGTTACAGCGAATCCGGCGACTTCAATACCGACCTGGCACGTTTCCGCGGCACCAGCGACGGCTACATGGACAGCATCCACAGCAGCCGCAATACCTACACGGCCGATGTCGGCGTGCTGCTGATCAACAACGCGTCGTACTGCGGCCTGGCCTCGGGCATCGGCTCAAGCGCATCCACCGCGTTCGCGGCGGTGTACTGGGACTGCGCGACCGGCTACTACTCGTTCGCCCACGAGATCGGCCACCTGCAGAGCGCGCGGCACGATCTCGCCAACGATCCGAGCACGTCGCCGTACGCCTATGGCCATGGCTATCGCTATGAGCCGTCCAGCGGTACCGGCTGGCGCACCATCATGGCGTACAACTGCACCCGCAGCTGCCCGCGCCTGAATTACTGGTCCAATCCGAACATCAGCTACAACGGCATCCCGATGGGCACAGCCAGCACCGCCGACAACCAGCGCGTGCTGGTCAATACCAAGCACACCATCGCCGGCTTCCGGTAACCGGCACCCGGGGCGCACGACTCAGTGTCGTGCGCTGCCGTGGGCGGGGCGACCCTCAGGTCAGCGAATCCAGGGTCCAGCCCTGTGGGGTCACGCGCAGTACCGAGCCCTGCTCGTACCAGTCACCCAGAACGATGCGGGTGCAGCTGCGTCCACCGGCCTGCAGCGCATGGATTGCAGGGCGGTGAGTGTGGCCGTGGATCATGGTGTCCACGCCGTGACGGATGAAGGTGGCCTCCACTTCGGCCGGGGCCACGTCGGTCACTGTCTCGAACTGCGCGCGGTCGCCCTGTTTCATTTCCGACTGCCGTGCCTGGCTCGCTTCACGGGCCTTCTGCGCAAAGGCAATGCGTGCGGCCAGCGGCTGCGAGAGGAACTGCGCCTGGAATGCCGGATCGCGCGTCTGCGCGCGGAACTGCTGGTAGGGAATGTCGTCGGTGCACAGCAGATCGCCGTGCTGCAGCAGCACCGCACGGCCGTACAGCTCGATCACGCAGGGGTCGGGCAGGATGCGCAGACCGGCACGGCGTGCGTAGTCTTCGCCAAGCAGGAAATCGCGGTTGCCGCGGATGAAGTACACCGGCACGCCGCTGTCGGCGAGCGTCCTCAACGCGTCGGCCACCGCATCGGCGGCGGGTGAGGGCGTGTCGTCGCCGATCCAGGCCTCGAACAGATCGCCCAGGATGTACAGCGCGTCCGCGCCGGGCGCCTGTTCGCGCAGGAAACGCAGGAACAGGTCGGTGATTTCCGGACGGCTCGGGTCCAGATGCAGGTCGGAAATGAACAGCGTGGTCATGCCTGCATTCTAGGTCATCGCGGATACCGGTAGCGCCGGGCCATGGCCCGCCAGCGCGGCGGCAGTGACCCTCACACCGGCAGCGGCAGCCAGGCCAGGCTGGCCGACGCCAGCAGTGCGGCGATGCCGGTGGCGGCCAGCACATCGCTGGGGTAATGCAGGCCCAGCACGACCCGCGACAGGCCCACGCCGAGGGTGAACGGCACCAGCAGCGGCGCCAGCCAGGGGTAATAGGCCAACGCCACGATGGTGAACGACACCGCGTGCAGGGTATGCCCGGACGGGAAACTGAACTCGTCCAGCGGGGCCACCCAGGCCCGGATGCGCAGATCGGCGGCATATGGGCGGGGGCGCCGGGTCCAGCGCTTGAGGCCCTTGTACAGCAGCAGCGCGGCCAGGCCGGTGGCGGCCATGTGCACCGATGCGCGCAGCCCGTCGAAGCCATCGATCGCCACCAGTACACCCATCAGCACGTACCAGAACACGCCGTCGCCGAGCCGGCTGATGATCGAGAACAGACGGCGCACGCGGCGGCGCCGGCAATAGTGGTTCGCCCGCCGGCACAGGCGCGTTTCGCTGCCGCGCAGCAGTTCAAGCGGCGTGGTGCGCATGGCCGGTCCTCCGGGTGTTCGCCAGCTCGGCCAGCAGCGCATCGAACTCGGCCACCACCTGCTGCGGATGCAGCCGCTTCATCGCCCGTGCGGCCTGGCTGCCCAGTTCGCGGCGCAGCGTGTCATCGCTGGCCAGCTGCACGGCCGCTTCGACGAACTGCTCGTCGTTGTCCACGGCGGCACCGTTCTCGCCGTTGCGCAGGTACTCACGCGCCGCGCCGTAATCGAAGGCCACCGTGGCCAGGCCGCTGGCCATGCTTTCCAGGGTCACGTTGCCGAAGGTCTCGCTGCGGCTGGGGAACAGGAACAGATCGCCGCTGGCGAAATGGCGGGCCAGCGCTTCGCCGCGCTGGATGCCGCAGAAGATGAAGTCGGGGTTCTCATGCGCCAGCTTCTCCCGTGCGGGTCCGTCGCCCACCCAGACGAAGCGCGCCTTCGGCCGTATCTGCTGCAGGCGGCGGAACGCCTTCACGGCCAGTCCGAGGTTCTTCTCGGCGGCGATGCGGCCGACGTAGATCGCTGCCAGGCCATTGCCGTCGATACCCCATTCTTCGCGCAGGGTGGGGTCACGCCGGCCCGGGTCGAACTGCTGGCTGTCGACCGCGCGGGCCAGCAGCCGGACGCGCTCGAAGCCCTGTTCGGCAAGGAACTGCTGGAGCTCGCGGGTGGGCACGAGGGTGGCGTCGGCCTGGTTGTGGAAGCGGCGCATCCAGCGCATCGCGGCGGCCTGCAGCCAGGCGACCCCGTAGTCGGGCAGATACTCGTCGAAGCGGGTGTGGAAGCCGCTGGCTACCGGGATGCCGAGGCGTCGCGCGGTACGCAGCGCCGACCAGCCCAGCGGGCCTTCGGTAGCGACATAGATCGCATCCGGGCGCTGCTGCTGCCAGTGGCGACCGAGCCGGATCGGGGCCGGCAGGCCGAACCGCAACCCGGGATAGCGGGGCAGGGCGGCGCCGGGCACCAGCAGGGTACCGGGAGCGGAATCCAGCGCTTCATTGGCCTGGCGTGGCCGGATCAGGTCGATCTCGTGCCCGGCCGCCCGCAGGCCCTGTTCCAGTCCCTGCACGGTCAGTGCGACGCCGTTGACTTCCGGCGGATACGTCTCGGTGACGATGGCATAGCGCATGGCGGGCCTCCGGTTTCCCGGCATGCTCGGGCCTGGCGATGTAGCCGACATGACGGCTTGGCGACACAGGCATGACAGGCGCGCAGGAGCGCCGGCGGCGGGGCCGGGGCCAGAAAAAAACCACGGCCCCGAAGGGCCGTGGTCGTGGAGCGTCGCAGTGCGATCGATCAGAAGCGCTGCTGGTACTTCATGTAGATGAAACGACCGATGTCGTAGCCGCCGTAATACGAGAACGCGGAGTTCGGCTTGCTGTACATGATCGGGCCGGACTTCTCGAACACGTTGTTGGCGCCGACGGCGACGGTCGCATCCCACGGCAGGTTGTAGCGGAACTGCACGTCGTGGAAGGTCACCGAACCACGCTCGTTGTAGTTGCGCGAGCCCTTGTACCACGGTGCATACACGCCCGGATCCGAGCACTCGTCCGGATACAGACCGATGTTGGAGCAGGTCTCCTTCACGCCCGAGTAGTAGCGCGCGGTCCAGGTCACGCCGAAGTCACCCAGATCGTAGCCCAGCGCCAGGTTGGAGCGGACGCGGAAGGCGCTGCCGATGCCATTGGTGACGATCGGAACGATCGAGCTGTCGTTCGAGGTGCGGTAGGTCGCACTGGACACGTAGGTGGTGGCCGAATTCACGTTGAACTTGCCGAACCGGGTGTCCAGACGGTAGCTCACATCCAGGTCGTAACCTTCGGTTTCCATGAAGCCCGCATTGCGGTTGCCGAACTTCAGGTTGGTCACGATGCCGGTCACCGGGTCACGCTGGAAGCGCGTGCAGCGCGAATCGATGCCTGCTTCGTAGCAGTCCTGCAGGATCTGGGTCGGCGTATCGGCAATGATCGTGTTGTCGATGCGGATCTTCCACCAGTCCAGCGAGGCGTTGAAGCCCTGGATGAAGCTCGGGCTCCAGACCAGGCCCAGCGTCTTGCTGGTCGAGGTTTCCGGAGTCAGCTGCGGATTGGAGCCGGAGGTGAATGGCACCGGCGTGGCATCGGTGGAGGTGTTCACCGGAGTGCCGCCCTGGCGCAGCTGGCGGAAGGTATCGGCATTGGCGATGTCACGGGCGCAACGCGCACGGACTTCGGCGCTGGAGGCCGAGGAACCGAAGCGGGTGTCGCACGGATCGCTGAACTGCGCGAAGGTCTCGGAGCCACCACCGAACAGATCGTTGATGGTCGGGGCGCGGAAGCCCTCCGCCCACGTGCCACGCACCATCAGCGAGTCGATCGGCTTCCACTTGAAGCCGAACTTGCTGTTGAGGGTGTTGCCGAAGGTGTTGTAGTCCGAGAAACGGGTAGCACCGTTGAAGCTCAGTTCCTTCGCGCCCGGCAGATCCGCCAGCACCGGAACGTTCACTTCCAGGTAGGCTTCATTGACGGTGTAATCGCCACCGGTCGGGCCAGCCGCGAGGTTGGTGGTGGCGCCGGTCTGGGCCAGGGCATCCGGGGTGTACTTGCCTTCTTCCTTGCGGCTTTCCACGCCGAAGGCGAAGCCGAGGTCACCGGCCGGCAGGGTCACGATGCTGCCCGCGATGCTGGCGAAGAAGTTCTTGGAGGTGGTGCGGCCCTTGGTGATCTCATCCGGGAACAGCCACGCCTGCAGTTCTTCGTTGCCATAGATGCCATCGGCAGCGGTGGTGCCGTACGGAACCAGCGGGTTCCACGGCTTGCAGACGTCGTAGGAGATCGGAGCAGCGGCCGTGCCGCACTGCACCTTGCCGGTGGCAGTGTTGAAGAAGGACGGACCTACGCCGGCCGCGACGCGACCCTTGTGCAGGTTGCCGGTCGCCACCGATTCCAGCTCGTTGCGGTTGTACTGGTAGCCCACTTCCCAGTCGAAGTAACGCTCGCCGATGTCGAACGAGCCGTCGAACGACGCCACCGCGCGGTAGGTCTTCAGCTCGCTGGTGGTCACGCGCGGCACTTCCCAGGTGCGGCGGTTCCAGGCCACCGCGGTGGGGGTGGCGAAGCCGTGCTGGTTGCCGAACGGGTTGAAGTAGCTGTCGATCGACATCGAGCCGACACCGGCGGTGCTCGACTGCAGCGGATAGCCCGCGATCTGGCGGGTGGACTCGCGCTGGTTGTAGCCCAGCTCGGTGCGGAAGTTGACGTTGTCGGTGATCTTGAACCGGCCGTCGAAGTAGATCGAGTCGCGCTTGACCGGGTACATCACGTGCATCTGGTCGTTGGCGTTGCTCACGTCACCGGTGAAGGGCGTGGTGCTGGTGAGGTGGTAATTGGCCGGATTGGTCGGGTCCGTGCCACGGTTGAGCGAGTAGCCACAGCCTGCCGGAGGCGTCGCATTGCAGCCGGGACCGCGCACGCCGGTGAACTGGCCGTACTGGCTGATGGTGGTCCAGTTGCTGCTGTCGTTCGGGTGGCGATCGGTCATGCCGTACTGGCTGAAGCCGCGGTCACGTGCCCACACGCCCTTCTCTTCGGCATGCTCGGCCGACAGGGTCAGCGAGATGCGGTCGTTGTTCCAGCCGGCGACCACGTCGAAGCGGTCGCGCGCGCCGTCGCCCTCGCTGTACTGGCCGTGGTAGACGTTGGCGGTCACGCCGGTGACGTTGGAGCGGGTGATGATGTTGACCACGCCAGCCATGGCATCCGAACCATAGATCGCAGAAGCGCCGTCCTTCAGCACCTCGATGCGCTCCACTGCCGACACCGGCAGGGAGGAAACGTCCTGGTAGCCGGACGTGCTGATGCCCAGGCGCTTGCCGTTGACCAGCACCAGCGTGCGCTGCGTGCCCAGGTTGCGCATGTCGATGTAGGTGCCGCCCGCGTTCTCGCCCGCGGTCAGCGCGTTGGCGCGGCTGATTGCCGGGCTGCCCATCGCGGTGACGTTCTGCAGGATGTCGGCAACCGAGCTGAAGCCCTGGCGCTCGATATCGTTGCGGCTGATCGCGAACACCGGCTGGGCGGTTTCCACGTCGACCTGGCGGATACGCGAACCGGTGATCTCGATACGGTCCAGGTTGGTCGGCGAAGCAGTGCTTTCGCTCTGGGCGAACGCGGGCAGTGCCGCCAGCGTTGCAGTGGTAGCCAGGGCATAGCGGATCGCCTGCCCCAGGGCGGTGGTGCGTGAAGTCATACGAGCTCTCTCTCTCAGGTCGTGCAACGGACGCCAAAAAGGGCGTCGAAGAAGCCGGAAGGTCGTGCGACCGGACCAGCAACCCGATAGTAGTCTCGTTGGTTAATGCTGTGTAAAGAGGGCGTGTCGAACAAATTAACGCTTTGTCACAAATCTTCACAAAACGTGAACAAAAGCAATCGCTTACGATGCCGTCGCGGATCGACCCCCAACGACGGGCTGACGCGATGCAGCAGGAAAAGCCGCCAGATTGCGCAAAGTGTCACCGAATGTAACGCCGAGGCACGCGTATTCAGGCAACGAAGGGACGGAACTGGATGCCGAGGCCGGCGATGCCGTCGGTCTCACCGATCAGGTCGGCGCGCAGCAGCGGCCGGGCGTCGATGAACGCCTGCGGCACGATCAGCGACAACCGGTTGTCATCGGCGGTCAGTTCCAGCGGCGGCAGCGGTGCGTCCTCATGGGCGCGGTTGAGCAGCACCGCCAGGCGCAGCAGCGCGGCCAGCCGCCGCGCGGTCAGCAGCAGGCGCTCGGGCAGGGCGTCGAACGCGGTCTTGCCCACGCTGCGGCGATGGCTGCGGACCAGGGCCGCCAGCATCTGCTGCTCCTGCCGCGAGAAGCCGGCGATGTCCGAGTGTTCCAGCACGTAGCTGCCATGCACGTGATAGCCGCTGTGGGCGATCATCAGCCCCAGCTCATGCAGGCGTGCCGCCCAGCCGAGCATGCGGGCATCGTCAGCGTCGAGCTTCCAGCGTTCCTGTACCTGCTCCAGCAGCGACAGGGCGGTGTCCTGCACGCGGTCGGCCTGGACGGTGTCGATGCCGTAACGGTGGGTGAGCGCAGCGACCGATTCGTCGCGCAGGTCGTTCTCGCCGGCACGGCCGACGATGTCGTAAAGGATGCCTTCGCGCATCGCGGCCTTGCTGACCAGCAGCTTCTGCAGGCCCAATGCCTGGAAGGCCGCCTCCAGCACCAGGATGCCGCCTGCGATGATCGGGCGGCGATCGCTGGACAGGCCGGGCAGCACGATGTCGTCGATCTTCTTGGCCTTGAGCAGCTCGTCGCGCAGCTGTGGCAGGGCTTCGGCGGTGATCGCCCCCTTGCTCAGCTTCATCGTCGCGCAGATCTCGCTGATCGCCTTGTGGGTGCCCGAAGAACCCAGTGCCTCCTGCCAGCCCAGCGCACGGTACTTGCTGGCGAAGGGCTGGAACTCGCGACCGATCTCGGCCAGTGCATCCTTCCAGCGCTTCTTGCTGAGCTTGCCGCCCGGAAAGAAGCGGCGGGTGCTGGCAATGCAGCCGGCCTGCAGGCTCTCGCGCTCGAGGGTCTGCATGCCCATGCCGATGATGAACTCGGTCGAGCCACCGCCGATGTCGATCACCAGCCGGCGCTCGCCCGGTTTGGGCGGCTGGGCATGGGCGACGCCCAGGTAGATCAGGCGCGCCTCCTCGCGGCCGCTCACCACTTCGATGGCATGTCCCAGCGCGGTTTCGGCGGGAACCAGGAACGACTGCGGTGAACGCAGCTGGCGCACGGTATTGGTGGCCAGTGCACGCACGCGGTGCGACGGGACATTGCGGATGCGCTGGCCGAAGCGGGCCAGGCATTCCAGTGCGCGTTGCCGTGCCGCGGCCGACAGGCCCCCCTTGCCATCCAGACCGTCGGCCATGCGCACGGTTTCGCGCAGGCGGTCGATCACCCGCAGCTGGCCGAGCGTGTAGCGCGCGATGACCATGTGGAAACTGTTGGAGCCAAGGTCGATGGCGGCCAGCAGGTCGCCATCCTGCAATGCGGGCGGAGTCGTGGTGGTATGCGGCATGGGCGAATGTTAGCCGAAGGGGCGGTGTGCTCGTCACCGCATGGCCTTCACATTTTGTCGGGGGGCGTTCGGTAGTGCCGGCCGCTGGCCGGCAAGGTCAACGTCAACGTCAACGTCAAAAGCGGGTTTTCTGAGGGATGGCGGGGCGGGTCCGGTTGAGGGGGACGCCGTAAACCCATCCATGGGGGCTTGGTCGCGGCATCCATGCCGCTCACACCCCCTCAACCGGACCCACCCCGCCTTCGAAAGTTGGCCGCGGTCTGGCGGAACGACACGGGCTCTGACCCCGGTGTTCTACATTGGACGCATTGTGCGGACCAAGGCCGGCACCTACCGGGTCAGAGACCCTGCATCAACGCCATCTGCGCCGAATGCGGGGCCTCGTCGTGGGCGGGGGCACGCTTGTGATAGATGCCATCGGCATCCAGTTCCCAGGCGTTGAGATTGTCGTCCAGGTAGTTCTGCAGGACTTCGCGGTAGACCCGCTTGGCCAGCGTCGGATCCAGAATCGGGAAGCAGGTCTCGACCCGCCGCAGCAGGTTGCGCTCCAGCCAGTCGGCGCTCGCGCAGTACAGTTCGGGCGCACCATCGTTGCCGAACCAGTAGACCCGGCTGTGTTCCAGGAAGCGGCCGACGATGGAGCGGACACGGATGTTGTCGGACACGCCCGGGACGCCGGGACGCAGGGTGCAGGCGCCACGGATGATCAGGTCGATCTGCACTCCGGCCTGCGAGGCGGCGTACAGCGCGCGGATCACCTGGGCCTCGTTGAGGGCGTTCATCTTGGCGATGATGCGTGCCGGGCGGCCGGCGGCCGCGATGCGCGTCTCGCGCTCGATCCGCGCCAGGATGCCGGTATGCAGGGTGAAGGGCGACTGCAGCAGGCGCTTGAGCTTCATCTTCGAGGCCAGCCCGGACAGCTGCTGGAACAGCAGGTGCACATCATTGCCGATGTCCGCATCGGCGGTGATCAGGCTGATGTCGGTGTACGCGCGCGCCGTACCGCTGTGGTAGTTGCCGGTGCCCAGGTGCACGTAACGGCGCAGCTTGCGGCCTTCGCGACGCACGATCAGCAGCATCTTGGCATGGGTCTTGTAGCCGACCACGCCATACACCACCTGTACGCCGGCTTCCTGCAGGCGATCGGCCAGCCCGAGGTTGGCCTCTTCATCGAAGCGTGCGCGCAGCTCGACCACCACGGTCACATCCTTGCCGGCACGTGCAGCCTGGATCAGCGCATCGACGATCAGCGAATCCTTGCCCGTGCGGTACAGGGTCTGCTTGATCGCCAGCACGTTCGGATCCAGCGCCGCCTGGCGGATCAGGTCGAGTACGGCGGCGAACGCATCGAAGGGATGGTGCAGCAGCAGGTCCTGGCGCGCCACGGTCTCGAAGATGCCATCGGTGTCGCGCAGTGTGCGCGGCGTCATCGGCGGATATTTCAGGTCTGGCTGCGCGATGAGGTCGTACAGCTGGATGATGCGGTTGAGGTTGACCGGGCCGTCGATGCGATACACCGCGTTCTCGGTCAGGCCGAAGTTCTGCAGCAGGGTACGCACGATCTCGCGCGGCATGTCATGGGCGATTTCCAGCCGCACTGCCGGCCGGTAGCCGCGGTCGACCAGTTCATCGCGCAGTGCCAGCGCCAGGTTCTCCACTTCCTCCTCGTCCACCACCAGCTCGGAATTGCGGGTCACGCGGAACTGGTAGGCGCCCTGGACTTCCATGCCCGGGAACAGTTCATCCACGAAGGTGGACAGCACCGAGGACAGGAACACGAAGTTCTGCGAGCCACCGAGTTTTTCCGGCAGCTGGATGATGCGCGGCAGCGAGCGCGGTGCGCGCACGATGGCCAGGTGGCCGGCGCGGCCGAATGCATCGGTGCCCTTCAGCACGACGACGATGTTCAGCGACTTGTTGAGGATCTTCGGGAACGGATGCACCGGATCCAGGCCCAGCGGCGACAGCACCGGCATGATCTCGTTGCGGAAGTAGGCCCGCAGCCAGCGCTTCTGCCGGTGGTTCCACGAATGGCGGCCGAGCACGCCGATGCCGGCGTCCATCAGGGCCGGGCGCAGTGTCTCGTTCCAGCAGCGGTACTGCTGGTCCACCAGTTCGGCGGCGCGTTCATGGATGGCGTTGAGGATGGCCTGCGGGCTCATCCCGTCCGGCGCCGGCGGCAGGCCGTATTCCTGCGCGTGGCGGACGGCGGCGGCCCGGATCTCGAAGAACTCGTCGAGATTGGTGCAGGAAATGCACATGAAGCGCAGGCGCTCCAGCAGGGGCACCTGCGGGTCCATGGCCTGGGCCAGCACGCGGAAGTTGAAATCCAGCTGCGACAGTTCGCGGTTGATGTACAGCGCCGGATCGCGCAGCGGATCGTTGTCCGGGCTCACGGGGAGAGGGAGGGATCCGAGGCTGCTCATGGCTTCATTCTTCGACGGAGGTCAGGGGGGCGGACTCGCGCGGGCGCACGTGGTCGGCATCGAAATGACAGGAGAACACCGATCCTTTGCCGACCTCGCTTTCGATCTCCAGCCGCGCATGGTGCAGGCCGAGGATGTGCTTGACGATGGACAGGCCGAGGCCGGTGCCGCCGCTCTCGCGCGAGCGGCTGCTGGAAACGCGGTAGAAGCGCTCGGTCAGCCGCGGCAGGTGGGTTGCCGGGATGCCATAGCCGGTATCGCGCACGGCCAGCACCGCGCCGTCGCCTTCGCGACGGAACTCTACGCTGATGCGGCCGTTGGCCGGCGTGTAGCGCACTGCATTGGTGACCAGATTGGAGAAGGCGCTGTGCAGCTCCTTGGTCGAGCCCTGCAGGTCGACGCCGGCAAGGTCCTCGATGCTGATCTGGTGGCGACCCTGGCTGTGGGCCTCGGCTTCGCGACGCAGCGTGGCCAGCATCGGCTGCATGGCCACGACTTCCTCCTCGGTGTGCTCCTGCGACTCCAGCCGCGACAGGGTCAGCAGGTCTTCCACCAGCTGGGCCATGCGCTGGCTCTGCTTGCGCATCTCTTCAAGCATCGGGCCGGTGCCGGGGAAATCCTCCGGATCCATCATGTCCAGGTAGCCGTGCACCACGGTGAGAGGGGTGCGCAGCTCATGTGAAACATTGGCGACGAAATCGCGGCGGACCTGCTCCAGGCGCAGCAGCTTGCTGACATCACGGGCGATCAGCAGCCAGTAGTCCGACGAATACGGAATCAGACGGAGGTTGAGGCGGATCGCTGGATCGACCGGCGAGGGCACGTCCAGGATCGGCTCGGCGTTGCGACCACCGGCCAGCCAGTGGGCCAGCGGCATCGGCTGCAACCGCTCGACAAGGGCCTCGCCCAGGTCGCCCGGGTGGTGCAGGCCAAGCAGGGCGGTGGCCGCTTCGTTGAACCACTGCACGCGCTGGCTGTTGCGGTCGAGCACCACCACTGCGTCGGGCAGCGCGGCGGCCGCGGCGCGGTAGCTGCGCAGCATGTCCAGCAGGCGCCGCTTGCGTACGCGCATTTCGACCTGGTTGCGGTACAGCAGGCGATCCAGTTCATTCCACACGCCCGTGCCTTCGGCGGTATCCCAGCGCTGGCGCGCGGTCAGCCGGCGCAGCACGCTGCGCAAGCGCCAGTAATGCCAGGCCAGCGTCGCCAGCGCACCCAGTGCGACGCACAACCACAGATGGCCCGTGAACCATCCCACCAGTCCGGCGAACAGCAGTACCGCGGCGACGGTAGCCAGCGTCTTCAACCAGGCAGAGCGGATGTGGCGGGGCATTGCGGTCTCGTCGATGAGGTGCGGTGGTTCACTGGAATGAACCAAGGGTTATAGCAGAGTTGCCGGCACCGGCACCCGTGGTGCGCGATGCCGGCACGACGGGACTCAGGTGGCGGTCGAGAAGCGGTAACCCGCGCCGCGCACGGTCTGCACCATGTTCTCGGCATTGAACGGTTCCAGCGTCTTGCGCAGGCGGCGGATGTGCACGTCGATGGTGCGCTCCTCCACGTACACGCTGCCGCCCCACACGTGGTCGAGCAGCTGGGCGCGGGTGTACACCCGCTCGGGGTGGGTCATGAAGAAGTGCAGCAGGCGGTACTCGGTCGGGCCGATCGGCACCGGCTGTTCGTTGGCGAACACGCGATGCGCGGCACCGTCGATGCGGATCGGACCGACCGCCACGCTGCCGTCCTCGTCGTCTTCGCGGGCGCGGCGCATGACCGCACGGATGCGGGCCAGCAGTTCCCGGGCCGAGAACGGCTTGACCACGTAATCGTCGACGCCGGCTTCCAGGCCGCCGACACGGTCGTTCTCCTCGCCACGCGCGGTCAGCATGATGATGGGCACCTCGCGAGTCAGCGTCTCCTTGCGCCAGCGGCGCGCCAGGTCCAGGCCGCTGGTGCCGGGCAGCATCCAGTCCAGCAGGATCAGGTCGGGAACACGGTCGGCGATCGCGGTCTGGGCTTCGCGGGCATCACCGGCGTGGACCGGCTCGTAGTCACCCTTGCGCAGGGCGAAGGCGACCATTTCGCGGATCGCGGGCTCGTCATCGACGATCAGGATACGTTTCTGCACGAGGGCACCGTAGGGCTCGGTTACTGGACGGGTGCCAGTAGACTACGGTTTGATGACATGTTTGTGACCATCGGGCCGGAACCGCTCCCGATTGCCACGGACCGGTCATGCAGCGCTCAGCGGCGGTCCAGGTCGGGGTCCTGCACGCCCTGCCGGCGCAGTTCCAGTACGGTCGGGGTGATCGATTCGATGCGCGCGTCGACCCGGGCCCGCCCCACGTAGTCCAGCGCGGGATTGCGCTTGAGTGCCTGCAGCTGCATCAGCGCCTGCTCCGGCCGGCCGCTGAGGAAGGCGGCCTCCGCGTAGGCCTCGCTGGCACGGACGCTGTCCCCGGCCAGTTCGCTGGCACGGGCGTAGCGCTGCTGGAACACCGGATCGTTACCACTTTGCGACAGCAGCGGCCGCAGCATGGCCTGGGCGCGCTGCCCCGCCTCGCGGTTGCCCTGTTCGTTGAGGATCTCGGCGTAGGTCAGCGCGACGGGCCGACTGTTGGGATGCTCACGCAGCAGCTGCTCGAAACGGGCATTGGCCTGCGTGGCCTGGCCCGAGCGCGATTCGGCCTCGGCCAGGGCCAGGGCTACCCACAGGCTGTCCGGATGGGCCTGCAGCAGGCCGTTCAGGGTCTGCCGCGCCTCGCCGGCACCGCTGCGTCCCCCCCGCATCACCGCCAGGGCCTGGCCGTAGCGCTGGGCATCGTTCAATCCACTCTTCTGGCGTTTGCCCAGGTCGGCGTACTCGCGCTCCACCTCGCCGGTGGAGTCGGCACTGAGCACCCGCAACCGTTCACGTGCCCAGTCGAAGTCGCCGCTGGGGCCCCGGCTGAGCTGGCCAACCGGCACCCGCAGCACACTGCTTGGCAGCAGCGGGTTGCTGCCGCGCAGCAGTGGTTCGGACAGGGTCGGGTCGGCCGGGTCCACCCGTTCCCTGCGCTCGCCGCTGGGCGTGGTGGTGGTCAGCAGCACCGTGTCCTTCTTCATCTGCTCGGCGCGGGCCTTCGCTTCGCTGATGCGCGTGATGTTGACCGGGTGCGTGCGCAGGAACTCCGGCACGCTGTAGCCGCCCTCGTTGCCGCGCATGGCCGTCGACATCCGCTCGAAGAAGCCGGCCATCGCGTCGACGTCGTAACCGCTGCGTGACAGGGTGCGTATGCCCAGCCGATCGGCTTCCGATTCGTTGGAGCGGGTGTAGTTGATCTGCCGCTGCTGCATCAGGCCCATGCCCGAGCTGATCGCGGCCATGGTCGCATTGCCCGACGAGGTGCTGTTGCTGGCCTGTGCCGCCACCACCGCCGCCAGCATGCCCAGCAGGATCGGGATCTGGTCGCGCTGGGCGCGCTCGACCCCGCGCAGCACGTGCTGCTGGGTGACGTGGGCGATTTCGTGTGACAGCACCGCGGCAACCTCGTCTTCGCGTTCGGCCGTCAGCACCAGCCCGGCGTTGACCCCGATGTAGCCGCCCAGGGTCGCGAAGGCGTTGATCTGGCGGTCCTTCATCACGAAGAAGGTGTAGGGCTGGCGCGGCTGGTCGCTGTTGGACCCCAGGCGGGTGCCCATGGTCTGCAGCCAGTCATTGACCAGCGGATCGTCCAGCAGGTAGCCATAGTTGCGCAGCTCGCGCAGCATCATCGCACCGTACTCGGCCTGGCGGGCCGGGGTCAGCAGCTCGCCGGCCGAGGAGCCGATGTCGGGCAGCTTCTCCTGGGCCTGGGCCAGCGGCATGGCCAGGGCGAAGGTGACGGCGGTCGAAAGCAGCAGGGCTCGCAAGCGGGAGGTCCTCGGGCGGGGCGCGCCAAGCGTGGCAGGGCAGGGGGCAACCATTCGTTAATCCACAGTGTTGCGGTGGTGGCGTGGAAATTCCAGCGCACCGGTACCATATGTAGACCGTCGATCCATCGTGGAGTTTCCCGTGACAGCCCAGACCGCCGGCGGTGCCCCCGCCATCACCATCTATTCCACTGCCGTCTGCCCGTACTGCGTGGCCGCCAAGAACTTCCTCAAGAGCAAGGGCCAGCAGTGGACCGAGGTCCGCATCGACCTGGACCCGGCCGAACGCGAGAAGATGATGGCGCTGACCCGCCGCACCAGCGTGCCGCAGATCTTCGTCGGCGACGTCCATGTCGGTGGCTATGACGACATGATGGCGCTGCACCGTGAAGGCAAGCTTGAGCCGCTGCTGGCCGGGCAGGGCCAGGCATGAGCGCGGCCGACGACGGCAGCAAGGACCGCATCGCCGAGTTCACCGCGTTCCGCAAGCGCATGAACGAGCGCATCCTGGGCGAGCCGAACCAGGTGGTGCGCCGGTTCTTCGCGCTGGATACGCAGACCTACCAGGCCGGCGCGCTGGATGTGAAGACCAAGGAGCTGCTGGGGCTGGTGGCCTCGATGGTGCTGCGCTGCGACGACTGCATCAGCTACCACGTGGCCCAGTGCAAGGAGGCCGGGGTGACCCGCGAGGAGTTCTTCGAGACCTTCTCGGTCGGCCTGGTGGTCGGCGGCTCGATCGTGATCCCGCACCTGCGCCGCGCGGTCGATTTCCTCGACCAGCTCGAAGGCGGTGCCGCCGCCCCGGAAGCCCACGAGCACTGAGGGTAACGCCGGGCATGGCCCGGCGCTACCGGAATACGCGGGCAATTCTGCCTGAGCCGGGGACTGGGACCATGGTCTATTTGGGACCTCGGCCCCGGCTCAGGCATAATTGCCGGTGAAACTTCCTTTGCGCCGGCGTTTCCGGGCACGTCCGGACGGCGTTTTTTCCCCCTGTTCGGAACATCGATCAATGACGCAGAAAATTACGGTCATCCGCGGCGACGGCATCGGCCCGGAGATCATGGACGCCACCCTGTACGTGCTCGACCAGCTCAATGCCGGCCTGGAGTATGAAGAGGCCGACGCCGGCCTGGCGGCGCTGGAGAAGCACGGCGACCTGATGCCGGCGGTCACCCTGGACTCGATCGCGCGCAACAAGGTTGCCCTGAAGAGCCCGCTGACCACGCCGGTCGGCGGTGGCTTCACCTCGATCAATGTCAGCCTGCGCCGCCATTTCGACCTGTACGCCAACGTGCGTCCGGCCCACACCTTCCCGAACACCAAGTCGCGTTTCGACAACGTCGACCTGATCACCGTGCGTGAGAACACCGAAGGCGCCTACCTGGCCGAAGGCCAGGAAGTGTCGGCCGACGGCGAGACTGCCTTCTCCGGCACCCGCATCACCCGCAAGGGCTCGGAGCGCATCGTGCGCTACGCCTTCGAACTGGCCCGCAGCGTCGGCCGCAAGAAGGTCACCGCCGTGCACAAGGCCAACATCATCAAGTCGACCTCGGGCCTGTTCCTGAACGTTGCCCGTGAAGTGGCCGCCCAGTATCCGGACATCGAATTCCAGGAAATGATCGTCGACAACACCTGCATGCAGCTGGTGATGCGCCCGGAACAGTTCGATGTGATCGTCACCACCAACCTGTTCGGCGACATCATTTCCGATCTCTGCGCCGGCCTGGTCGGCGGCCTGGGCCTGGCCCCGGGTGCCAACATCGGCAAGGACGCGGCGATCTTCGAAGCGGTGCACGGCACCGCGCCGGACATCGCGGGCCAGGGCAAGGCCAATCCCTGCGCGCTGCTGCTGGCGGCGGCACAGATGCTGGATCACATCGGCCAGCCGCAGAATGCCGAGCGCCTGCGCAAGGCCATCGTGGCGACCATGGAAGCCAAGGACTCGCTGACCGGCGACCTGGGCGGCACCGGCACCACCATGAGCTTCGCCAAGGCCATCGCCACGCGCCTGTAAGCGGTGGCTGGACCTTGCCTGGATTTCCAGCGGGGCGCCTTCGGGCGCCCCGTTGCGTTTGGGTGCCTGCGCATGCTCTGCGCAGCTCATGTGGTGTGGCGGCACCGAACGTGCGCGCGCTGGTCGGGTACCTTGCCACGCACTACGCTGCCCAGGCCGGCGTGGCAGCGTAGCCACGGGGTCGCAGCGAGGTGATGATGGATTCGGTGTATCTGCTGGTCGCACTTGGAGCGATCGTGGCGGGATTCGTGCAGGGACTGTCCGGCTTTGCGTTCGGAATGGTCGCCATGTCGTTCTGGGCGTGGGGGCTGGAGCCACGCCTGGCGGCGACGCTGTCGGTGTTCGGCGCGCTGGTGGGTCAGCTGGTGGCGGTGTTCACCGTGCGGCGCGGATTCAATCTGCGTCTGCTGCTGCCCTTCGTCTTCGGTGGCCTGGCGGGCATTCCGCTGGGCGTGATGGTATTGCCGCAGCTGGACATGGACTGGTTCAAGGCCTTGCTGGGAGGCTTCCTGGCACTGTGGTGCCCGGTGATGCTGATGGCCCGTTCGCTGCCGCCGATCACCACGGGCGGGCGCATCGGCGACACCGTGGCGGGCATGGCCGGTGGCGTGCTCAGCGGCATCGGCGGCTTCGCAGGTCCCGTGCCCACGCTGTGGAGCACGCTGCGTGGTTTCGGCAAGGAGGAGCAGCGCGCGGTCATCCAGAACTTCAACCTGGCGATGCTGTCGGTCACCATGGCCACCTACGTCGGCAGTGGCCTGGTCACCCGGCAGATGCTGCCGTACTTCGCTGTCGTCGCCCCGGCCATGCTGCTTCCGGCGCTGCTGGGCGCGCGGGTCTACATCGGCATCAGCGAGGCGCGGTTCCGCCAGATCGTATTGAGCCTGCTGACGCTGTCGGGCATCGCGCTGCTCGCCTCGTCGCTGCCGGCCCTGTTGGCGCGCCCGGTTGCCGGCTGAGATTCAGGCCGGCCGGAACATGCGGAAACGCTGCTCGGCACTGACGCGGAAATAGTCGGCCGGTCCACCGCCGCGCAGGATCGGGCCGGCGGCTGCAGTGTCGTAGATGCCATCGACCAGCAGTCGTGCCTCGATATGGACGGCGACCACCTCGCCGAGCACCAGCCAGCCGTTGGTGTCCAGTCCGGCGGCGTCGCACAGGCGGACGATCTGGGTGCAGCGGCATTCCATGCTGACCGGGCTTTCTGCAACACGCGGCGGCTTGACCTGCCCGGAAGCCAACGGCGTCAAGCCGGCCAGCGTGAACTCGTCGACGTCCGGCGCGACCGCCCGGCAGCTCTCGTTCATGGCTTCGGCCAGGTCGAAAGTGGCCAGGTTCCAGACGAACTCGCCGGTCGCTTCGATGTTGTGCAGCGAGTCCTTGCGGCCCTGGCTGGAGAAACCAATGATCGGCGGCGTGTAGTTGAAGGCGTTGAAGAAGCTGTAGGGCGCCAGGTTCAACGCGCCGTCGGCAGCGCAGCTGGAAATCCAGCCGATCGGGCGGGGTCCGATGATGGCGTTGAACGGGTCATGCGGCAGTCGATGGCCGTCAGCGGGGCGATAGCTGTGGAAGAGGGCAGGCATGGCGGGGTCGAAAGGGGGAGGGGAACAGAAAGGGCGCCACGGAGGCGCCCTTTGTCGTTTTCAGCCTGACCGGAATCAGCGCTGCTGGATCTTTGACAGCAGGCGGAGGAACTCGACGTACAGCCAGACCAGGGTCACCATCAGGCCGAATGCGCCATACCACTCCATGTACTTGGGCGCGCGCTGGGCCACACCGCTCTCAATGAAATCGAAATCCAGCACCAGGTTCAGCGCGGCGACCACGACCACGAACAGGCTGAAGGCGATGCCCCAGCCGCTGGAGGAGTGGATCAGCGGGACTTCGATGTTGAAGAACGACAGCACGAACGACGCCAGGTAGAGCAGGGCGATGCCACCGGTGGCGGCGACCACGCCGAGCTTGAAATTCTCGGTGGCCTTGATGACGCCGGTGCGGTAGGCCACCAGCAGGGCAGCCAGCGTGCCGAAGGTCAGCAGCACGGCCTGGAATACGATGCCCGGGAACCGCAGCTCGAACACGGCGGAAATGGCGCCGAGGAACAGGCCTTCCACCAGCGCGTACAGCGGTGCGGTGACCGGCGACCATTGCTTCTTGAACACGGTGACCAGCGCCAGCACCAGGCCGCCGATCGCGCCGCCCATGGCATACAGCTTGGCGGCCGGCAGCACCTGGCCGAAGGCCACGGTCTGGTTCCAGGCGAAGGCTGCGGTCAGCACGGTCAGCAGCAACAGGATGCCGGTCTTGTTGACGGTGCCGTTGAGGGTCATCGCCTGGTCGGGGCGGGTCACCACCGAGCCGTTGGCGAGGTCGAGGAAAGTCGACTCGGAAAGAGCCGGGTTGCCGCTGCGCATGCGCGTTCTCCGTGCGAATGAGGGATCAGGAAGGCCATCCGGCCGACGATGTCGAGCATAGCCGATGGCCACTGGCACTGCCGTGACCGCGCGCCCGGGACAGATCGCTGCGTTGACAGTTCGCCGCGTGCTTGGCGACAATGACCAACTCCCCGGGCCTGGCTCGAGGGGATTGCAAGACCGGGGTATAGCGCAGTCTGGTAGCGCGCCTGCTTTGGGAGCAGGATGTCGGGGGTTCGAATCCCTCTACCCCGACCAATCCCACGCCACGTCGGATTGGACGCCGTTCCGGTTCGGGCGCCCGTAGCTCAACTGGATAGAGCACCGGCCTTCTAAGCCGGCGGTTACAGGTTCGATTCCTGTCGGGCGCGCCATTGGAATCAATTAGTTACGTGATTCGAGTGCGCTGTCGCTCGCGCTCGGCGGCTATCGCCTTGATCCCCGGTCCCAGGTCCACGGCCAGCGCGGGCGGGGCCGCGTAGAGCAGTGTCCCGCCCGGCAGTTCCTTCGATAGCCACGCCTGCGGAATGCGGGAGCTTCCTTGATAAACATGTCCCACCGGCTCCTGTCCCGCCGGCTGGCGGGCGGCGAGGGCGGCGATAGCCGCATCCAGGACCGCGGTTCGTGCAGGGCTTCCGGCGTCCGTGAGACGCGCGCGCATCAGCGACCGCGTGGGCGTCGCTCAGCCTTCATGTCGACGACAAGACGACAAGACGACAAGATGTGGCACTGGCACAAGGATGAGCCCAAAACTGCGACGCTGATCGGAGTACACGGATCGTCCGAGCATCGATAGTGTCGCGGCCAACCCGCAGTCGATAGTCCCTGCGCTGCGGCCCAGTGCAACGGTAGCGCCGCGATACCCTAGCTGGCCTCGTGCACGCGATGAATGCGATATCGTTCATGGTGGTCCGGCCGGCCAACGGCCATACGAATCTTCGCTTGGTGGTGAGGCTGCTCAGATCAGTTCGCCTGGGCACGTCCATAACCCCTAGCGCTGTGATCGACAGTTGAACTCACCCCTTTATGGAATTCAGTGATGGCCGACAAGATCCTTCCCTCTTATCCGTCGATTTCTGGGACCTACATTGATGAAAGCGCCCATATCGTGCTGGCAACAGATTCGGTCGGGAGGGGCGGCGTGTGAGTAGCAACATTCTGAAAGCGGACGATGGCGCTGCCTTGCTTGGATTCATCCAGGATGGTCCGGGCGCGGTGCTCCAGACGCTGGGGCAAAAGTCTTGCGAACAGACCTCTCCTGAAGACTTTGGTGCCATCGGCGATGGCCAACCCCACTTCTTGTCGGAGCGCTTTTCGACGCTGCAAGAGGCCCAGGCGACCTATCCGTTTGCCACATCTCTGACGCAGAGCATCGACTGGGCAGCTATCACTGCAGCTATCTCGACTGGGCGCCAGGTGTTGGGCAATACGGCGGCCAATTACATGCTTTCTCAGTCCGTTGAGATGATCGATGCCAGCTGCCTGTTTGACGGTCGGCAATGCCAGATGACGGCAATGAGTGGCAGCTTCCCAACCTTCAGTGTGATTGCGAATTACGGTGCCCAGGTACCGGTAAGTGCGATCGAGATGTCAGTCGTTGACTACACCGAAGGGCAGGGCGGTGGGGCCACGCCGACACACTCACTGGTGGTAAACAGCACTGATGGATTCGCTGTTGGTGACATCATCAAGGTGATGTCGGACGACTTCATTCCTGGCTCTCGGGCGGCTGATCTGGAGCGACTTGGAGAGCACACCGCCGTAGGCGGAATCGACGCGAACAGGATCAATCTCTACAGCTATCTTTTTGAGAAGTACGTATCGAACATCCGCGCCGCAAGGATGAATGCTTCGGTCCTGGTCGACATCAGGAACTTCAGGTCCGACTATGTCGAGCCGGGCAACGCGTCGATTGTCTACGTGCAGGGGTGTATGGCGCCCGATGTGTCGGGCATTCGTGCGATGCGGGCAAAGTCTGAAACAGTCGAGTTCGTCTCCTGCCTCTTTGGCCGGACACACGACATCGTCACCTCGAACGGCACTACCGATTTCACAACGGGTGCCTATGCCTACGGGGTGGTTGAGTATGGATGCGAGTTCGGCATGCATAGCAATCTGTTTGGCCATCAGATCCGGCATGTGTACACGGATGGGTCACTGATTGCCCAGCCCAACGACACGAGAACCTACCGCTATGGTCGAACCAAGGGTTCTGCGGTGGTCAACTCGAAGGGTTGGCTGTGCCAGAACGCTGCTTTTGACACACACTGGAGCAGCCATGGCATTCAGTTCATAGGATGCTACGGGTATGCACCCTTCAATGGCCCGAACTCGTCGCAGAGGAACTTCCAACTGCGCGGGAGCTTCGGCTTGGTTCAGAACTGCGTCTCCTACGGTGGCACGGGAGTCAACGTGTTCCAAGGAGTTGCCCATCCGGAGGCCTGCCAAGGCAACCGGATTGAGAATCTTTCGCACTTCTTCTTGAAGGAGTCCCAGGGGCGAGCGGCTGTCCAGATCACGGGGCAGTCTGCCAACGAGCATACGATCCCGACAGTTAACGTCGACGCGCTGGTCACCAATCAGGACAACAGTGGCATCTATCCCCATGTCATCGCCACGCGCGGCATCGTGCGTATTAGCCGTCCCGCGATGGTCACAAAGCAGGGAGGCACAAACGTTGCCTGCGCATTTCTGGCCGATGAGGGTGGGCAGATCTACGTCGATCAAGGCAGTGTCGATGCTCGTGGCGCGAGTGGTACCGGCCTTCGTTTGTGCAAAATGGGCCCGGGGAGCCGGATCGAACTGAACGGTCTGCAGGTCCACGGTCAGTTCACCCACCTGTTGGACGGGCAGCAGAACAACGACATCGTGTTCGATTGCCGGGACGTGCAACTCGACCGGCCACTGGCACAGGCACAGGGCTACACGAACTCTCTGAGTTCCAACGTTCGGGTCGACTACACCGTAGGATTCCGGCGGACCACGCGCGCGGTTTTCGCTCAGACCTACGCGCAGGCGGGAGACAAGATCCTCTCGCTAGAGCGTCGAGGGGGGCGGACACTGCATTTCTCGGCAACCGTCTCTGTTGCCACCGCAGTAACGAGGATCTCATCCATTGATGCCGGTGCGATGGATGGCCAGGAGCTGGTGATTCGCAACAGCGGCGGCTCGGTGGCTTTGCTCCGAGTCGCAGCAAATGCGGTAATCGCCATCGGTGCTGACCGAGACTTGGCCCCAGGTGCAGTGCTCAGACTCATCTATTCCGACGCCGCTGGCGCATGGCTGCCAGCATGAGGCTGGTGCCCGGCATGCTATTCAAGCCCTGGGGCAGACGTATTGGTCACCGGGGAGGGTGCCTTCTTCTCGCCCGTCGACCCATGAGGAGGAGCCACAGGCTCCACGCCCTCGTGAGATTGGGACACAAGGGAGGGGGGGGGGGCATGAGCTCGCCGGGGCCAGGCAAGCAGCCGGCAATGACGTTGCCCCGCCCGGGAGATGCCCGAAAGTCACGGTTGACGGGCGGGCTTCATGAGCCGCGTGGTCGATGAATGCCAAGCTTCCCGCAGGCACCTTGCGCACCCGGTGCAGGTCCTGGGCTGCGCTCGCTCTGCTCCTGAATTGAAGTCAATCTAAGCTATTGACTACAATGCACAGTCAGCCAGCCTTCTAAGCCGGCGGTTACAGGTTCGATTCCTGTCGGGCGCGCCATTGGCGAAGCACCGGGACCGCATCGGCGGATGTGAAGAAAGGCTTGCAAAAGCGTGAGGACTCCACCAGAATATCGGACTCGCTTCGGCGGCCCGAACTCCGGTGACGGTCTCCAGGCAAGGCTTCAAAGCTCCAGCGCTGGCAGCATCGGCGATGAAGCGAATGTTTCAGTGGTGGCTGTAGCTCAGTTGGTTAGAGTACCGGATTGTGATTCCGGTGGTCGGGGGTTCGAATCCCCTCAGCCACCCCACTGATTCAACCGCATCGGCACAGCCGACACGGTGTTGCAATAAACAGAATGCACGCTATAATGTGCGTCTGAGTTTCACGGGCCGTTAGCTCAGTTGGTAGAGCAGTTGACTCTTAATCAATAGGTCCAAGGTTCGAATCCTTGACGGCCCACCAAGACAGAAGCCACCTGGTACCCCAGGTGGCTTTTTTCTTGCCTGCAGGCCGCGCAAAGGGCATGCGAAGCACCTTGGGTCGTGGCACGCATGCATCGATCAACGATGTTGAAAAAAAGCTTGCACCCCGTGTGCGCATCAGGTCATAATTCGCGCCCCGATTTCGGGCTGTTAGCTCAGTTGGTAGAGCAGTTGACTCTTAATCAATAGGTCCAAGGTTCGAATCCTTGACAGCCCACCAGACGAAAGCCACTTGGTCCTCCAGGTGGCTTTTTTCTTGGGTGTTCAGCGGCTGCCGGACGGCTCTGCGAGTGTGCCGATGGACACCAGGCGTCTTCCTGCTTCATGCACCAGCAACGGCAGGGCCCAGCTCAGCACCAGCAGGCTCGGCACCATCACCAGGGGCGATGCCAGCTGCATGAGCGCAGGCACCAGCAGCGACAGGCGGAACACCGCGGGTGACAGCGTCACCAGGTAGCTGCGCAGCATCCATCGCCGGTGCTGCTCGACGTCGCCACGCCGGATGCTGCGATAGCCGCAGAATGATGTGACCAACCACGCCAGGCCGGTCGCAGCGAACGCCATTTTCAGTGCCAGCCAGCCCTGGGTGGTGGCGATCAGGCCGGCGACAGCGGCGCTCCCCAGCAGGATGCCGGCCAGGTAGATCCGTCCCAGCCAGCGATGCAGCCGGGGACGGTGTCGCCGCAGGGGACCGATGAACTGCGTGGCGCCGGCCAGCATGGCCAGGCTGCCGCCGGCGACATGCAGCCACAGCCAGTTGCGACGCTCCCAGAACATGCCATAGGCCTCGGCGCTGACCTGCCCGTAGCGCTGTGCGGTGACCCACAGGAAGTGCAGCGCGACTGCAAGACCGAGCAGCCAGACGAGTGTGGACCAGCCGGGCATCCGGGCCTGCAGGGGCGTGCGGAGTGGGGTGCGTTCCATCGGGGCAGACCGGGTGGCGGCAACGGCACGAGTCTACGCGCACGTGCTGGCGCCTGCGCGTGGGCGCCTGGACTGCGTATTCAGGTTTGTCATGCCTTCCGCTTTGTGCACCCGCCTGCGACAATGACCGCCTGTGCCGGCCACGCGAAAGTGGCGGAATTGGTAGACGCCCTGGATTTAGGTTCCAGTGCCGCAAGGCGTGGGGGTTCGAGTCCCCCCTTTCGCACCAGTGCCGGCCTGCCTCCGCCCCCCGCCGGGCGTTCCCGAGGCGCTTGCCCGGCCTGCGCTGGCAGTGCACGCCGAATTGGGCGAAACTAAAGGGCTGCGGCAAGCAGGCGCGTCCCGGACGCCGTCACCTTACAACCGTTTCATCCATCATCGAGCCGGAGGCCAGAGCGCCACCGGTGGCAGGAGTCAACATGCAAGCTTCGATCGAATCCATCGGCAACCTGGAACGCCGCCTGAGCTTCTCGCTGCCGGAAGACCGTCTGCAGAGCCACATCAACGGCCGCCTGGGCGAAATCGCCCGTACCACCCGCATCAAGGGTTTCCGCCCGGGCAAGGTGCCGGCCAAGGTGATCGAGCAGCGCTTCGGCGCGCAGGTCCGTGGCGAGGCGCTGGACGGCCTGCTGCGCGAAACCTTCGACGCGGCCGTGCGTGAGCACGATCTGCGCATCGTCGGCAGCCCGCGCATCGACAAGGGCGACGAGGGTGAGTTCTCCTTCGTGGCCACCGTGGAAGTGGTGCCGGACTTCGGTGACATCGACGTCAGCAAGCTGACCGTGGTGCGCCACACCGCCGAGATCACCGACGCCGACATCGACCAGATGATCGAGAACCTGCAGAACCAGCGCCGCACCTGGGCACCGGTTGCGCGTGGCGCGCAGGATGGCGACCTGGTCGCGGTCGAAACCTGGTCGCAGGCCGGCGAAGAGCGCCTGCCGGCCGAAGGCACCGAGAAGGGTTCGATCGTGCTCGGCCAGGGCATGATGTTCGAGACCATCGAAAAGGGCCTGGTCGGCCTGGCCAAGGGCGAGGAAAAGACGCTGGACGTCGATTTCCCGGCCGACTGGCGCGTGCCGGTGCTGGCCGGCAAGACCGTGCAGGTCACCGTCAAGGTTGCCGAAGTGTCCGAGCCGGTGGTGCCGGCGGTCGATGAGGCCTTCATCAAGAGCTTCGGCGTGAAGGGCGGTGATGTCGAGCAGTTCCGCAGCGACATCCGCGCCAACCTGGAGCGCGAGCTCAAGGGCGCGCTGATGAACCGCCTGCGCCGTGAAGTGGGCGAGCAGCTGATCGCCGCCTATTCCTCGGTGGAAATGCCGCCGCGCCTGGTCGAGAACGAAGCCCGCGCGATGCTGGCCCAGCAGGTCGAGCAGATCCGCCGCAGCGGCCGCAACCCGGGCGAGATCCCGGCCGATGCCCACGAAGGTTTCAAGGACGCCGCCGCCAAGCGCGTGCTGGTCGGCCTGCTGGTCGGCGAAGTGGCGCGCACCAACGATCTGCGCCTGGAGCCCAAGCGCCTGAACGAAACGCTGCGTCTGATCGCCTCGACCTACGAAGAGCCGGAGCAGGTCATTGAGATGTACCGCAACGACCCCCAGCTGATGTCTGGTCTGCAGAACCGTGTGATGGAAGAGCAGGTGATCGACTGGATCGCCGAGCGCGCCCAGCACACCGAAGAGAAGCTGTCGTTCCAGGACGCGATCCGCCAGTAAGTCCGGGCGGATCACCGTATGCCCCGCGCCCCTGCCGGCGCGGGGTTGTTTCCCCCCAAGATAGGTACCTCACGTAATGGACAACCGAACCAAAGCCCTGAACCTGGTTCCGATGGTGGTCGAGCAGACCAGCCGCGGCGAGCGTGCCTACGACATCTATTCGCGCCTGTTGAAGGAGCGCCTGATCTTCCTCGTGGGCCCGATCGACGATCACATGGCCAACGTGGTGGTGGCGCAGTTGCTGTTCCTGGAATCGGAGAACCCGGAGAAGGACATCAACATCTACATCAACTCGCCGGGTGGCGTGGTCACCGCCGGTATGGCGATCTACGACACCATGCAGTACATCAAGCCGAATGTGAGCACCACCTGCATCGGCCAGGCGGCCTCGATGGGTGCCCTCCTGCTGGCCGCAGGTGAAGCCGGCAAGCGCTATGCGCTGCCCAATTCGCGCGTGATGATCCACCAGCCGCTGGGGGGTTACCAGGGCCAGGCGACGGACATCGACATCCACGCGCGCGAGATCCTGACGCTGCGTTCGCGCCTGAATGAGATCCTGGCCCGCCACACCGGCCAGTCGCTGGAAACGATCGCTCGCGATACCGAGCGCGACAACTTCAAGAGTGCGGTCGAAGCGCAGGCCTACGGCCTGGTCGACCAGGTCCTGGAGCGTCGCCCGGATGAGTCGGTCCAGGCGGGTTGAGCCGCCTTCACGGGGCCAGGCAGGCCTCGTTCCTGCAGGGTCGGGCGGGACTGGTGTCCCTCCGGCCCTGTGCTATTCTCGAATCGAACCCCCGTTCAGCGGGTGGGGTAACTGGGTAAGCGAAGCATGAGCGAAGACCGCCAAGGTCGTTCCACGGACACCGGCAAGATCCTCTACTGCTCTTTCTGCGGCAAGAGCCAGCATGAAGTGCGCAAGCTGATTGCGGGTCCGAGCGTGTTCATCTGCGATGAATGCGTGGAGCTGTGCAACGACATCATCCGCGAAGAACTTGAGGAAAAGGCGCAGTCGGCGCGCAGCTCGCTGCCGAAGCCGCGCGAGATCCTCGAGGTCCTCGACCAGTACGTGATCGGCCAGAACCGTGCCAAGCGCACCTTGGCCGTGGCCGTATACAACCATTACAAGCGCATCGAGAGCCGGCAGAAGAACGACGACGTCGAGCTGGCGAAGTCGAACATCCTGCTGGTCGGTCCGACCGGTTCGGGCAAGACCCTGCTGGCCGAAACCCTGGCCCGCCTGCTCAACGTGCCGTTCACCATGGCCGACGCCACCACGCTGACCGAAGCCGGTTACGTGGGCGAGGACGTGGAGAACATCATCCAGAAGCTGCTGCAGAAGTGCGACTACGACGTCGAGAAGGCGCAGCAGGGCATCGTCTACATCGATGAGATCGACAAGATCTCGCGCAAGAGCGAGAACCCGTCGATCACCCGCGACGTGTCCGGCGAAGGCGTACAGCAGGCCCTGCTGAAACTGATCGAAGGTACCGTGGCCAGCGTGCCGCCGCAGGGCGGTCGCAAGCATCCGCAGCAGGAGTTCCTGCAGGTGGACACCAAGAACATCCTGTTCATCTGCGGCGGCGCGTTCGCCGGCCTGGACAAGGTGATCCAGGCCCGTTCCACCGACGTGGGCAGCATCGGCTTCGGCGCCAAGGTGAAGAGTGCCGAGCGCAAGCAGGAAGTGGGCAAGCTGCTGGCGGAAGTCGAGCCGGAAGATCTGATCAAGTTCGGCCTGATTCCCGAGTTCGTCGGCCGCCTGCCGGTGGTGGCGACCCTGGAGGAGCTGGACGAGCCGGCCCTGATCAAGATCCTGACCGAACCGAAGAACGCCATCACCAAGCAGTTCAAGAAGCTGTTCGAGATGGAGAACGTCGAGCTGGAGTTCCGTCCGGACGCCCTGTCGGCCATCGCCCGCAAGGCGCTCAAGCGCAAGACCGGCGCCCGGGGCCTGCGCACCATCGTCGAATCGGTGCTGCTGGACACCATGTACGACCTGCCTTCGCAGGAAAACGTCAGCAAGGTGGTGGTGGACGAATCGGTGATCGAGCACAAGTCCGAGCCGTACCTGATCTACCAGACCCCGGCGGCCCCTGAACAGAAGGCCGCAGGCGCCGAGTGATTCTTCCAAGTTGTTGATTGGAAAGAATTTTAAAGGAATGCCTTGCATCTGAAAGCCGATGGCCCCATAACGGGGCCATCGGCTTTTTTTGTCTCCGGAAGATGTCCTCCCGGAGGCGGTTTTCCCCTTCCCTGGAGCCCCCATGGCCCGTTCCCCAAGTGAAACCCTCGACCTGCCGGTCCTGCCGCTGCGCGACGTAGTGGTGTTCCCGCACATGGTCATCCCGCTGTTCGTCGGCCGTGACAAGTCCATGCACGCGCTGGAACAGGCAATGGAGGCAGACAAGCGCATCCTGCTGCTCGCGCAGAAGTCCGCCGAGACCGACGACCCGCATGCGGCCGATCTCTACCAGGTCGGTACGCTGGCGCAGGTGCTGCAGCTGCTGAAGCTGCCCGATGGCACGATCAAGGTGCTGGTCGAAGGCCTCTCGCGCGTGCAGGTGACCCATGTCGACGAACGCAACGGTTCGCTGCACGGCCAGGCCGTGGAGATCGACGCTGCGGACGAGCGCGAGCCGCGCGAGATCGAGGCGATCGCCCGCTCGCTGATGTCGCTGTTCGAGCAGTACGTGAAAACCAACCGCAAGCTTCCGCCGGAGCTGCTGCAGACCCTGGCCGGGATCGACGAGCCTGCGCGCCTGGCTGACACCATCGCCGCCCACATCAGCGTGCGCCTGGCCGACAAGCAGCGCCTGCTGGAAACGCTGGCCGTCGGCGAGCGCCTGGAGATGCTGGTCGGCCTGGTCGACGGCGAGATCGACGTGCAGCAGATGGAAAAGCGCATCCGCGGCCGCGTGAAGTCGCAGATGGAGAAGAGCCAGCGCGAGTACTACCTCAACGAACAGATGAAGGCCATCCAGAAGGAACTGGGTGACCTCGACGACGCGCCGGGCGAGCTGGAAGAGCTGGCCCGCAAGATCGCCGAAGCGGGCATGCCGAAGGCCGTGGAAGCCAAGGCGCGCAACGAACTGAACAAGCTCAAGCAGATGTCGCCGATGTCCGCTGAGGCGGCGGTCGTGCGCAATTATCTGGAGTGGCTGCTGGGCGTGCCGTGGAAGAAGCGCACCAAGGTGCGCAAGGACCTGAAGGCCGCGCAGGACACACTCGATGCCGACCATTACGGCCTGGAGAAGGTCAAGGAGCGCATCCTTGAATACCTGGCGGTGCAGTCGCGGGTGAAGCAGATGAAGGGCCCGATCCTGTGCCTGGTCGGGCCCCCGGGCGTGGGCAAGACCTCGCTCGGCCAGTCCATCGCCAAGGCCACCAACCGCAAGTTCGTGCGCATGTCGCTGGGCGGCGTGCGTGATGAGGCCGAGATCCGTGGCCACCGTCGCACCTACGTCGGCTCCATGCCGGGCCGCATCGTGCAGAACCTCAACAAGGTCGGCAGCAAGAACCCGCTGTTCGTGCTCGACGAGATCGACAAGATGTCGATGGACTTCCGTGGTGATCCCTCCTCGGCGCTGCTGGAAGTGCTCGATCCGGAGCAGAACAACGCATTCAACGATCACTACCTGGAAGTGGACCTGGATCTGTCGGAAGTGATGTTCGTGGCCACCTCGAACTCGCTCAACATTCCGGGCCCGCTGCTGGACCGCATGGAAGTGATCCGCATCCCCGGTTACACCGAGGATGAGAAGCTCAACATCGCGACCCGCTACCTGGTGCCCAAGCAGATCAAGGCCAATGGCCTGAAGCCGGAGGAACTGGAAATCGGCAGCGATGCGATCCAGGACATCGTGCGCTACTACACCCGCGAGTCGGGCGTTCGCAATCTGGAACGCGAGATCGCCAAGATCTGCCGCAAGGTGGTGAAGGAGATCGCGCTGGCAGGCCCGCAGCCGGTGAAGGCCAGGAAGGGCGCGAAGAAGGCCAAGGCGCTGGTCACGGTGACCGGCAAGAACCTGGACAAGTACCTGGGCGTGCGCCGCTTCGATTTTGGTCGCGCCGAGGAAGAAAACGAGATCGGCCTGGTCACCGGCCTGGCCTGGACCGAAGTCGGTGGCGACCTGCTGCAGATCGAATCGACGCTGGTACCGGGCAAGGGCCAGTTGATCCTGACCGGCCAGCTCGGCAACGTGATGAAGGAATCGGCTTCGGCGGCGCTGTCGGTCGTGCGTTCGCGCGCCGATCGTTTCGGCATCGACAGCGACTTCCTGCAGAAGCACGACGTGCACCTGCACGTTCCGGACGGTGCCACGCCGAAGGACGGCCCGAGCGCCGGCGCGGCGATGGTGACGTCCCTGGTCTCGATGCTGACCAGGGTGCCGGTGCGTGCCGATGTGGCGATGACCGGCGAAATCACGCTGCGTGGGCGGGTCACCGCCATCGGTGGACTGAAGGAGAAGCTGCTGGCTGCACTGCGTGGCGGTATCCGCACGGTCATCATTCCCGAAGAGAACCGCAAGGATCTGGCCGACATCCCGGCCAACGTCACCCGTGATCTGAAGATCGTGCCGGTGAAGTACATCGAAGAAGTGCTTGATCTGGCATTGGAGCGTCCGCTGGCACCGAAGAAGGCGCGCAAGAGTGCGCAGCGCGTCACGGTACGTAGCAAGGCGAAACCGAGTGGAAACGCGCGCGTCAAGCACTGACGCGCGTTGCCGAATGGCCTGAAACCCGCGTCGTTGCTGGCTTTCCAGCTTGCGTGGGGGTAGGGCCACTGGTATAAAAGCAGCACTCGCAAATGAGTGATCGCTGTTGGCGATCTCTGAATCGGCGAACCGTTTCCACATGGCGATCGCGCGCAGATGGCGTGCGGTTGCTTCCCTGTCGAATCCGCGGAACCCACCGCCAAAGGAGTTGTAGAGAATGAACAAGACCGAATTGATCGACGCCGTTGCTGAAGCTGCCGACCTGACCAAGGCCGAGTCCAGCCGCGCTGTCGATGCCGTCGTTGCTGCCATCACCAAGGCGCTGAAGGACGGCGATGCGGTCACCCTGGTTGGCTTCGGTACCTTCCAGGTCCGCGACCGTGCAGCCCGCACCGGCCGCAACCCGAAGACCGGCGACACCATCAAGATCGCTGCTTCGAAGAATCCGTCCTTCAAGGCTGGCAAGGCCCTTAAGGATGCTGTAAACTAAGCGGCTCGCTGGGGTGCTTAGCTCAGCGGTAGAGCGTCTCCTTTACACGGAGAGGGTCGGGGGTTCGAAACCCTCAGCACCCACCACAGCACCGCGGTAAAAGTTTGAGTGTGGAGCGGTAGTTCAGCTGGTTAGAATGCTGGCCTGTCACGCCGGAGGTCGCGGGTTCGAGTCCCGTCCGCTCCGCCACTTCAACGAGGCCCCCGGCCCAAAGCTGGGGGCCTTGTCTTCTCCCCGGCCTGTCCGGGACGAAGGCAGAAGGGTTGTCGCAAGCACGGAGCGGTAGTTCAGCTGGTTAGAATGCTGGCCTGTCACGCCGGAGGTCGCGGGTTCGAGTCCCGTCCGCTCCGCCAACTTTCAAAAGCCCTCGGCAATGCCGGGGGCTTTTTCTTTGCGCGCATGTTGCCCTTGGCGTTTTTGGTCCCTGCGACGAAGCGGGTTACACTGCCGGGCTCGCCAATCAGGCCTTGTGATTCCTCACCATGCTGCAGAAACTCCGCGACAAGACCTCAGGCTGGATCGTCACCGTGATCCTGGGGCTGCTGATGATTCCGTTCCTGTTCGTGATCGACAACAGCTACCTGGGTGGCGTTGGCGCACAGAACGTGGCCAAGGTTTCCGCACCGCCGACCTGGTGGCGTTCCGCGCCGTCGTGGTGGCCGGTACGCATGCTGTGGCAGCACCATGAGATCAGCGCGCAGGATTTCCGCACCCGTTTCGAGCAGGAGCGCATGCGTGAGCGCCAGCAGCAGGGCGAGAACTTCGACCCGCGCGCGTTCGAAAGCACCGAGAACAAGCTGGCGGTCCTGGATCAGCTGATCGACGAGCAGGTTGTGCGCCTGGTCGGCGAGCAGGCAGGTGTGGTGATTGGCGATGGCGCCGTGCGCGAGTACATCACGTCCATGCCGGCGTTCCAGGGGCCGGATGGCAAGTTCAACGAGAACAGCTACCGCCTGGCGCTGGCCGGCGGCAATCCTCCGCGTACCCCGACCCAGTTCCAGGAACTGGTGCGCGAGAGCCTGCAGCAGTCGGTGATTCCGGCCGGACTGCAGAACTCCGGTTTTGTCACCCAGGCCGAGACCGAACGCCTGTTGAAGCTGCTGGGCGAAACCCGTGATGTCGAGCTGGCTGCGCTGCCGCCGGTGCCGGCTGACACGGCCCCGGTGACCGATGCGCAGATCAAGCAGTGGTACGACAGCCATGGCAAGGATTTCCGCCAGGCCGAAACCGTTTCGCTGGAGTATGTCGAGGTCAACGGTGCCAACCTGCCGGCGCCGACGCCGGCCGACGAAGCCACCCTGCGCAAGCGCTACGAGGAAGAAAAGGCCAAGTTCACCTCTCCGGAGCAGCGCCAGGCCGCCCACATCCTGATTACCGGCGACGGTGCTGAGGCCAAGGCGAACAAGCTGGCGGCCGAGGCAAAGGCGGCCGGTGCCGACTTCGCAGCCCTGGCCAAGGCCAACTCCGAGGATCCAGGCTCCAAGGACCAGGGCGGTGACCTGGGCTGGGTGGAGCGTGGCGCGATGGTCAAGCCGTTTGAAGACGCCCTGTTCGCGGCCAAGGCCGGCGACGTGATCGGTCCGGTCAAGACCGACTTCGGATACCACATCATCAAGGTGGCCGCGGTACGCGGCGGCGAAGGCAAGTCGTTCGAGGACGTGCGCGATACGCTGGCCGCCGAACAGCTCAAGGCCGACGGCGAGCGCGGTTTCAACGAGCTGGCCGGCCGTTTGGTCGATGCCATCAACAAGAGCCCGAGCGACCTGGCTGCCGCAGCCAAGGAAGTGGGGCTGCCGCTGCAGACCCTGGGACCGATCACCCGCGCTACCGCCAGCGGCATCGCCAGCGACCCGGCCGTGCTGCGCGCCGCGTTCTCGGACGTCCTGGTGCAGGACGGGACCGCCAGCGATCCGATCGCCCTGGGAGGCGCCACCAACCACAGCGTCGTGATCCGCGTCGCGGCCCACACGCCGGAGCAGGCGCTGCCGCTGGAGAAGGCCCGCGAGCAGGTGATCGCCGCGATTCGTGCCGACCGCCAGCGCCAGGCCAGCGACAAGGCGGCCGAAGCGCTGCTGGCCAAGTTGAAGGGCGGTGCCACCCTGCAGTCGCTGGCTGCCAGCGAAAAGCTGCAGCTGAGCCCGATGCCGGGCCTGCCGCGTGGCCAGCCGGTGCCGACCCCGGAAATCAACAGCGCGATCTTCAGCGCGCCGGTACCCACCGCAGGCAAGCCGACCTACGGCAAGGTCGACGTCAACGGCCGTGCGCTGGTGTTCGCGGTGAACAAGGTCAATCCGGGCGACATCAAGGACGTGACCGCCGAGCAGCAGAAGCAGCTGAAGGAACAGTTGAGCCAGATCGACGGCATGGCCGCAGCCAAGGCCTACATCGACGCGATGCGCAAGAAGTTCGTGGTGCAGACCACCGAAGCGAATCTGTAAGCCCACGGCGGGCAGAACGGAAAGGCCCGGCATTGCCGGGCCTTTTTCGTGGGCGGGTGCCCGGTAGCAGGAGGATCGCGCGGCGCTGCTGTGCGCCGGTCAGTCTTCCAGGCGAAGCACCGCGCCCGGCTTGAGCACGCTGCTGCCACTCAGGCCATTCAGCGACAGCAGCGCCTTGACCGGCATGCCGTAGCGACGGGCAATGGTCCAGGCCGACTCGCCGTTGCGCACCGTATGCCGACGGCTGCGCGGACGGTCGACAGCGGCGGCGACGGTGCGGGCAACCTGCGGCGCTGGCGAGGCAGCGGGGGCAGAGGTGGACGAAACCGAGGCCGCCAGCGCCGTCGTGCTGTCCACTACGTCGGCGGTCGCCGCTGCGACAGGGGCCAGCACCCGGGTGGTGCCCGTGGGGCGGCCACCGGCGGCCAGGGCGGGATTCAGGCGGGCGATGCGTGCCGGGTCCAGTGAGCGCTGGGCGGCCCACTGCTGGACGCTGGTGCCGGCCGGCAGGGCATGATCCTTCAGCACCGGCACGGTGCGGTCCAGCGAGGCCATGACGCCCGGCTGTTCTTCCACGTCTTCCAGCACGCAGGCCAGGGCGTGAAGCTTCTCGACGTAGGCATAGGTGACCGGCGACAGGCCGGGCAGGGCCGATGGCGTGGAGTTCTGCGCATTCATGCCCGCCTTGCGCAGCGCCTGCAGCACGCGATATTCGCCAGCGTTGTAGGCCATGGTGGCCAGCCGCCAGTCGCCGCCGAACATGCCGTGCAGGGTTTTCAGGTAGCGCACCGCGGCCTGGGTCGAATCCACCGCCGACAGGCGGCCGTCGTAGCCGTTGGCCATCGGCACGCGATGGTTGCGGGCGGTGGTGGCGATGAACTGCCACAACCCGGTCGGTCCGCTGCCATTGCGGGCATTGGGCCGGTAGCCGCTTTCCACGAAGGGAATCAGCGCGAATTCGGTCGGCAGGTTGGCCTTG
This sequence comes from Stenotrophomonas sp. STEN147, assembly GCF_056757995.1. Taxonomy (NCBI): domain Bacteria; kingdom Pseudomonadati; phylum Pseudomonadota; class Gammaproteobacteria; order Lysobacterales; family Lysobacteraceae; genus Stenotrophomonas; species Stenotrophomonas sp. STEN147. The sequence goes on along the minus strand of NZ_JBRRCG010000003.1, from coordinate 212,744 downwards.
CGCAGTTCTTCGACCACATAGCCGAACAGGACCAGTGCATCGTCATCCTGGTTGGCCAGGCGCGAAGGGGCGTGCGCGAACTGCTTCTGCCAGCGCGGGCTGGTGGCCTCGGCGTCGCAGGTGGGTTCAGCCAGGCCATCGCGGAAGCTGGAGAAGATCTCCTGGCCATTGCGCACCGATGCAGGTGGCAGCGAAGAGGCGTCCAGGGGCAACGCAGCAGCGGCGGTGAGATTCTGGCCGATGCCAGCGCCCAGCGACTGCGCGCCTGCGGTTCCAGCCAGCCCCAGAGCGATGCCCAGGGCCAGCGGCAGACTTCGGCGCATCATGCGCGGAAGCCGTCTTTCCAATGCCGGAGACCGGCCATGACATCGACATCGTCAACGATGTCGCGCCCCAGGTACGCCGACACCGCCGCGCGGATCGGCGCGGTGTGCACACGCAGGAACGGATTGCAGTCCAGTTCATTGGCCAGGGTTACCGGCAGGGTGGAACGGTCATCGCGGCGCATGGCCAAAGCCTCCTCTTGGCGCTGCCGCAGGGCAGCGTTGGCGGGGTCGACATGCCGCGCGAAGACGGCATTTGACACGGTGTACTCATGGGCACAACAAAGTAGCAGTCGTGCAGGCAAGGTACCCAGCGTGCGCATCGATGCCAGCAGCTGGGACGGCGTACCTTCGAACAGGCGTCCACAGCCCAGGCTGAACAACGAATCTCCGCTGAAAAGATGTTCAGCAGTGTGAAACGCGATGTGGCTGCGGGTATGCCCGGGCACGGATAGTACGTGGAACGTCCGGCCCAGTGCCTGAACGCGTTCACCTTCGCCGACGCGTTCGGTGGCGGTGGTGATGCGTTCCTCCACCGGTGCGACCACCCGCGCGCCGGGAAAACGGGCACGCAGGGCCGGCACGCCACCGATGTGGTCGTCGTGATGGTGGGTCAGCAGGATGGTATCCACGCGCAGGCCCTGTTCGGCCAGCGCGAGCACCGGCGCGGCATCACCGGGATCGACGACGATGGCAGCGCCTTCATCATCGATCAGCACCCAGATGTAGTTGTCCGCAAATGCGGGCAGGGCAGTCAGTCGCATAGAATTGGACCATGCCCGCGCTGGAGAGCACCCGTCAAGCGAGCCTGGCCCCGTGGTTCGACAGCGAGCCGGCGGCGGCCCTGCGCGTGCTGGAGCGGCAACTGCTGTTGCCACAGCTGTCGGTGCTGCCCGCACAGCCCTGGATGTGGATCGCGCCGAGCGCTGCCTGGCTGGAAGATGCGCAGCCGGGCGGGCGCGGCCTGCGCCTGTACCGCAATGGCGGCCGCTATGCCGGCGATGCGTGCTGCGGTCTGCCGCTGCCGCTGGCCACCGAAAGCGTCAATGCCATCGTGCTGCAGCACGTGACGGCCGCTGATGCCGACCAGCTGCTTGACGAGTGCGAGCGGGTGCTGATGCCCGGCGGCCATCTGTGGTTGAGCAGCCTTAATCCGTTCAGTCCGTTCCGCACCCACTGGCGCCAGCATGGCCTGACGGTGCGTACGCCGCAGCGGATCCGCCAGCTGCTGGGTCGTCACGGGCTGGACTGCGACGACATGCGCTACCTGGGCCCGCTCTGGCAGGGCGCCGGCAGTCGTGGCCGCGGGGGTTGGGCCCCGCTGCGCGCGGCCTGCCTGTTCCATGCCGAAAAACGTACGTTGGCCCTGCCCGGGCCGACACCGCTGCCGGTGCGCTGGCATGGCACCGTTGCTACCTGATTCTGGAGCTGTATTGAAAACCATCGAAATCCATACCGACGGATCCTGCCTCGGCAATCCCGGTCCCGGCGGCTGGGCCGCGTTGCTGCGCTACAAGGACCACGAGCGTGAACTGAGCGGCGGCGAAGCGCATACCACCAACAACCGGATGGAACTGATGGCGGCCATTTCCGGCCTGGAGGCGCTGACCGAGCCCTGCAACATCGTGCTGTTCACCGACTCCCAGTATGTGCGGCAGGGCCTGACCCAATGGATGCCGGGCTGGATCCGCAAGAACTGGAAGACCGCCGGAGGTGATCCGGTGAAGAACCGCGAGCTGTGGGAGCGGCTGCATGCGGCCACGCTGCGGCACCAGATCGACTGGCGCTGGGTGAAGGGGCATTCCGGCGATCCGGACAATGAACGCGTCGATACGCTGGCGCGCAATGCCGCCATCCAGATCCGCGATGCCAGCCCGGTAAACTGAGCCCATGCGTCAGATCATCCTCGATACCGAAACCACCGGCCTGGAGTGGAAGAAGGGCAACCGCATCGTCGAAATCGGCTGCGTGGAGCTGTTCAAGCGTCGCCCCACCGGCAACAACTATCACCAGTACATCAAGCCGGACTGTGAGTTCGAACAGGGCGCGCAGGAAGTCACCGGCCTGACCCTGGACTTCCTGGCCGACAAGCCCGAGTTCGCGCAGATCGCCGACGAGTTCCTGGCGTTCATCGACGGCGCCGAGCTGATCATCCACAACGCGGCATTCGACCTGGGTTTCCTCGACAACGAGCTGTCCCTGCTGGGGCCGCAGTACGGGAAGATCACCGATCGCTGCACCGTGATCGATACCCTGGCGATGGCGCGCGAGCGTTTCCCGGGCCAGCGCAACTCGCTGGATGCGCTGTGCAAGCGGCTGGGCGTGGACAATTCGCACCGTGCACTGCACGGCGGCCTGCTCGATGCGCAGATCCTGGGCGATGTCTACATCGCGCTGACGTCAGGGCAGGAAGAGATCGGCTTCGGCCTGGGCGAGGACGAAGCCGGCGCGGGTGGCGCGGTGCTGCAGGCGTTCGATGCTGCCAAGCTGCTGCCGCGTCCGCGCGTGGTCGCCACCGCATCGGAACGTGAAGCGCACGCCGCGCGACTGGAACGCCTGCGCAAGAAGGCCGGTCATGCGCTGTGGGACGGCCCGAAGGTGGAAGAGCCCGCCAGCGCGTAGACCCTCGGCGCAGGGTGCGCGTGCGGTCCGCTGGCTCAGTGGCAGCGGACCAGGATCACGCTGATGTTGTCGCGGCCGCCGCCATCCAGCGCGGCGGCGACGAGCGTATCTACGCATTCCTGTGCGCTGGCGTCGTCGAAGGCCAGCGTGCGGGCGATGCCACGATCATCGACTTCCTCGGTCAGGCCATCGCTGCACAGCAGCAGCTGCATGCCGGGACGAAGTTCGCCACGGGTGGTGGCCACGTTCAGGTGCGCCGGATCGGTTACACCCAGCGCCTGGGTGACCACATTGCGGTGCGGATGCGCGCGCGCCTGCTCCGCGGTCAGGTTGCCCTGCGTGACCAGTTCCTGCACCACGCTGTGATCCTGGCTGAGCTGGGCCAGCTGGCCGTCGCGCCACAGGTAGGCCCGGCTGTCACCGACCCAGGCCACTTCGTAGCGATTGCCCTGCACGCGCGCAGCGACCACGGTGGTGCCCATCGGCAGCGTATCGTTGCGTCGCCGCGAAGCGCGGATGATCTCTTCGTCGGCCGTGCGGATGGCCTGCTCCAGCGACGCGCCGCGGCGGATCTCGCGGACGATGGCTTCGCGCGCCAGCGCGCTGGCGACCTCGCCGCAGGCGTGCCCGCCCATGCCATCGGCCACCAGCCACACGCCCAGCTCGCTGTCACCGTAATAGGTGTCCTCGTTGAGCTCGCGGCGCAGGCCGGGATGGGTGAGATGTCCGAATTCGATCATGGTGTGCGGGGCGGAGTAGCGCGGGGGAGAGGGCATCATCACGGCGTGACCGGCATCCGGCAAGGCATGGCGGCAGGAAAATTGCGCCGCAGGCCCCAGGAGACTTGTCGGCAGCCTCACTTCCTCGTATGATGCGCGTCCCCGGTTCGCCGGGGACCACCCGGAGAGGTGGCAGAGTGGTTGAATGTACCTGACTCGAAATCAGGCAGGCGTTTATAGCGCCTCGGGGGTTCGAATCCCCCCCTCTCCGCCAGATGAAGAAGAAAGCCGCCCCCCGGGCGGCTTTTTTCGTTGTCCCGCTGGCCGCGCGCGTTGCGGGGCGGCAATGGATCTCCCCTCGGGATGCTGCGGGTTAACATGTACGCATCACCTGCTGGAGCTCCCCCATGACTGCTGAAATCCTCGTTCCCGTGTCCTTTGGCGAACTGCTCGACAAGATTTCGATCCTGCAGATCAAGTCCGAGCGGATCAGCGACGAGGGCAAGCTGGCCAACGTGCGCAAGGAGCTGTCGGCGCTGGAGCAGACCTGGATGGCGCACCCGGCCGCGGTCAAGGACATCGCCAAGCTGCGTGGTGAACTCAAGGCCGTCAACGAGCAGCTGTGGGACATCGAGGACGACATCCGCCTGAAGGAGAAGGCGCAGGCGTTCGACCAGGGCTTCATCGACCTTGCGCGCAGTGTGTATCTGCGCAACGACGAGCGCGCTCGCATCAAGAAGGCGATCAACCTGGCACTGGGCTCTGCCTACGTGGAAGAGAAGTCGTACCAGGATTACGCACAGCGCGGGTGAGATGGATCCGCCGGGCGTGGCCCGGCGCTACCGATGATCCATCGACTCAGGTGAGGTGGTCCGTCACGTAACGTTCGAAGGCGGCGATGCCGTCCTCGACCGTGATCAGTTCCATCACATCATCGAACTCGATCTTGGTGCCCCACTTGAGGTCGGCGGCCTGCTTGCCGAGATACTTGCGTGCGGCGTCGTCATAGCGGTCCACGCAGTAGCGGCGATCCGAATACGGGCCGCTGCGGTGCGGGTTGCTGGCCGCGTGCAGGCCCAGCACCTTCGCTCCCATGGCATTGGCGATATGCATCGGTCCCGAATCGGGTGTCATCACCAGATTGGCGCGTGCCAGCAGCGCAGGCAGCTGCTTGAGCGTGTCCTTGCCGACCAGGTCCAGTGCCGGCGTGTGCAGCTGGGCCTGGATCGCGTCGGCCATGCTGCGTTCCAGTTCACTGCGGCCACCGCACAGCACCACCTGCCAGCCGCGCTGCGTAGCATGGTTGGCGACGGCCGCGTAGCGGTCGGCGTACCAGTTGCGGCGGACGTGGCTGGAGCAGGGCGAAATCATCAGTACCGGCCGGCCATCATCCTGCCACTGCGCCGCGGCCCACTCGAAGGCGGACTGCGGCACGGCCAGGTCCCAGCTCACGTCGGTCTGGCGCAGGCCCAGCGGCTCGCAGAAGCTGCCGATCGCATCCAGCACATGGATGCCGGGGCGGTCCGGAATGCGTTCGTTGATGAACAACCCATGCAGGTCCTTCGAGCGGCTGCGGTCGTATCCGATGCGGCGTTCGGCCGGGATGAACGCCGACAGCAGGTTCGCGCGGAAGGCCACCTGCATCTGCAGCAGCGCCTCGAAGCGCCCCGGTGGCAGCTGCTTGCGCAGCTCCTTGACGCCGGCCATGCCGCTCTTCTTGTCGTAGCCGTGGAAGGTCACGCCCGGCAGACCCTCGAGCAGCTTCTGCCCGGCCTTGTCGATGATCCAGTGGATCGGCGTGTCCGGGCGCGCGGCCTGCAGCGTACGCACCAGGGGCACCACGTGGGTGACATCGCCAAGTGCGGACAGGCGCAGAAGGCACAAGGATGAGGACGCTGATGCCATGTGTTGTTAGACTCAAAGAAATGGTCGCATTCGACGCCAATGAAGCGCTGACGCCATGCCGCGAGGGTCGCGGCATCGGGGCCATTCTGTTCGACCGCGAGCGCCTGCGGCAAGCCGACATCGGCCTGTTCTCTCCCCAGCACTGGGGCAGCCGGGCCCGGCCGGTGGGCGAGGGGGGGCGTGGCAGCGCCTGGTTCGTCGACGCGCCGTTCGGCCCCAGCGTGCTGCGCCACTACCTGCGCGGTGGCCTGGTGGCCAGGATCAGCCACGACCAGTACCTGTGGCGGGGCGCCGACCGGACCCGCAGTTTTGCCGAGTTCCGGCTGATGCGGGCCCTGCGCGCGCTGAAGCTGCCGGTCCCCCGGCCGGTGGCGGCTTTCTACATGCGGCAGGGCATGCGCTACCGGGCGGCGATCCTGATGGAACGGATCGAGGGCGTGCGTTCGCTGGCCGACCGCGCGCTGGTTGCCGGACGTGGCGCGCCGTGGGAAGAGACCGGTCGGCTGATCGCCCGCTTCCACCGTGCCGGCCTGGACCATGCCGACCTCAACGCGCACAACATCCTGTTCGACAGCAACGGCCATGGCTGGCTGATCGACTTCGATCGTGGCGTCATCCGCATTCCGGCCACCGCCTGGCGGGAGCGCAACCTCAAGCGCCTGCTGCGCTCGTTGATCAAGCTGCGCGGCGAGCGCAGCGTAGAGGACGTGCAGAAGGACTACGCGCGGCTGCGTCGCGCCTATGACATGGCCTGGAACCGGGGCACCTGATGGACTGGTCGTTGCGTTTCCTCGGCGTCGGCAATGCGTCGGCGGTCGAGTTGGGATCACCGATGTCGGTGATCGAGCGCGAAGGTCGGCCGTGGTTGACGATCGACTGTGGCGGGGAAGGCCTGACCGCCTTCAAGGCGCACTACGGCCACATGCCGCAGGCGCTGTTCGTCACGCACGTCCACCTGGACCATGTGGCCGGTTTCGAGCGGCTGTTCGTGGATACCTACTTCAACGCGCAGCGGCGTGGGAAGGTGCGCCTGTATGTGCCGGCCACCGTGGTGCCGCTGCTGCACAGGCGCATCGGCGATTACCCCAATGTGCTGGCCGAGGGCGGTGCCAATTTCTGGGATGCGTTCCAGCTGGTCGTGGTCGGCGACGCGTTCTGGCATGAAGGCGTGCGCCTGGAAGTATTCCCGGCACGCCACCACTGGCCGGAGACCGCCTATGGGCTGCGCCTGCAGGGCGCGTTGACCTGGAGCGGTGATACCCGGCCGATTCCGGAGATGCTCGCGCGGTACGCCAGTGACAACGAGCTGATCGCCCACGACTGCGGCCTGCACGGCAATCCATCGCATACCGGGGTCGATGATCTGGAGCGCGAGTACAGTGCTGAGCTGCAGGCGCGGATGATGCTGTACCACTACGCCAGCGTGGCCGATGGTGCTGCGCTGGCCGCGCGCGGCCACCGCGTGGCACAGCCGGGCCAGTGCGTGCCGCTGGCGACCCCGACCGCGCCGCACGTGCTGGCGCAGGATCCGCCGTGAATACCTCTGGCCAGCCTGCCGACGCGGCGCTGGCGGCCGAGTTGGAACATCTGGAGCGCGCGCTGCACACCCCGCAGGTGCGTAGTGATCGCGCGCGGCTGTCGGAACTGCTGGATGAGGATTTCAGCGAAATCGGCAGCTCCGGCCAGTGCTATGGCCGTGCGGCTGCGCTGGCGGAGATTCCGCTGGAGCGGGCGCAGGTGCAGATCGAATCGGAGCAGTACGCGGTCTCGTTGCTGGCACCAGAGCTGGCCCAGGTGCGTTATCGCAGCCGCTACTACCTGGATGGCCAGCCGCAACGCTGGGTGCTGCGCAGTTCGTTGTGGCGCAGGCATGGGCAGGGATGGCGGGTGGTATTCCATCAAGGGACGCCCGAAGCACGGTAGCGCCGGGCCACGCCCGGCGAGGGCGCCAACCAGGGTTGACCTCTACCAGAGCGCGGCACTGCCAGAAAGGCGATGGCCCCGCCGGCTGACCTCGGCGCCCGCGTCGATCGATACCGTTGCTGCCTTCCGGCCCTGGCGGGGTTTTCGACCTAGCGTCGCGAGGGGCCGACGGGGCCACCATAGAGACGTTGGCCGCCCGGAGGCGGCCTGTTCACGGATCAGGGGAAGCAGCGCAGGGTGCGCCGGAGACCACAGCCGGACTGCACATCGGCTGGCCGATGGCAGGCGCGCATTCTAGCGCAGGCAGGCGTATCGACGCCAGCGCCATGCGCTGAATCTGCTGTAACCCGCGGCGCGTGTTCGCGGCCGGGCGGCGCGGGCGTTGCTAGAATCCCGGGCCAGGAGGAACGACCTCCCCCGCATCGGGAATCAATGTCCAGGACGGCCTGGCCCTGCCAAGAGGAGGGCCGTCATGGCCTGGATCTATCTGTTGTTCGCTGGCCTTCTGGAAATCGTCTGGGCCGTGTCGATGAAGCAATCGGAAGGCTTCACCAGGCTCACTCCCACCCTGGTCACCCTCGCCGGCATGATCGCCAGTTTCTGGCTGCTGGCCGTGGCCATGCGCAGCCTGCCGCTGGGAACGGCTTACACGATCTGGACAGGCATCGGCGCGGTCGGTGCCTTCGTGGTCGGCATCGTGTTCCTGGGTGAACAGGTCAGCCCGATGCGGATCGGCGCGGCGGTGTTGATCGTGTCGGGGCTGGTGCTGATGAAGCTGTCCAGCAGTTGAGGTTGGGGGCAGTTTCCTGGACAACCGACTGCCCGCCAGATAAAAAAGCCGCCCGATGGGCGGCTTTTTCATTCATCTGGCGGAGAGAGGGGGATTGTCGGGTGCATCCCTGCACCCGATCCCTGCGCGCGCTGCGCTTCGGGACCCGCCTTCGGCGGTCCGGATCTGCTCCTGCAGATCCGTCGAACCCCGGCGAGGCGTCTCACCCCGATGCTCTCCACCAGACAAATAAAAAAGCCGCCCGTTGGGCGGCTTTTTCATTCATCTGGCGGAGAGAGGGGGATTCGAACCCCCGAAGCGCGGTTTAGACGCTTACACACTTTCCAGGCGTGCTCCTTCAACCACTCGGACACCTCTCCGGATCCCTGCCATCGGCAAACGCCTCAGCAGGGGCGCAGATTCTAGCGGGCGGCGCGGCAGGACACAAGCACCCATTCAGGGCGCGTCGCAGGCGGAGGGGGATGGACAGGCGTGGCACAATGGAGCATCCGATGGAAGACGGTGGCCTGATGTCCTATCTCGTCCTTGCCCGCAAGTGGCGTCCGAAGCGTTTTGCCGAGCTGGTGGGCCAGGAACACGTGGTCCGTGCGCTCAGCAATGCGCTGGACAGTGGCCGGGTCCACCACGCGTTCCTGTTCACCGGTACCCGCGGTGTGGGCAAGACCACCATCGCGCGCATCTTCGCCAAGTCGCTGAACTGCGAGCAGGGCACCAGTGCCGATCCGTGCGGCCAGTGCCCGGCCTGCCTGGACATCGATGCCGGTCGTTACATCGACCTGCTGGAGATCGACGCCGCGTCCAATACCGGCGTGGATGACGTCCGCGAGGTGATCGAGAACGCGCAGTACATGCCCTCGCGCGGCAAGTACAAGGTCTACCTGATCGACGAAGTGCACATGCTCTCGAAGGCGGCGTTCAACGCGCTGCTGAAGACGCTGGAAGAGCCGCCGGAGCACGTCAAGTTCCTGCTGGCCACCACCGATCCGCAGAAGCTGCCGGTCACCGTGCTCAGCCGCTGCCTGCAGTTCAACCTCAAGCGCCTGGATGAGGACCAGATCCAGGGGCAGATGACCCGCATCCTGGCGGCCGAGGAGATCGAAGCCGACGGCAGTGCCATCGTGCAGCTGGCCAAGGCCGCCGACGGCAGTCTGCGCGACGGTCTGTCGCTGCTGGACCAGGCCATCGCCTACGCCGGCGGTGCGCTGCGCGACGATGTGGTGCGCACCATGCTGGGGACCGTCGATCGCACCCAGGTGGCAGCGATGCTCGATGCCCTCGCCGAAGGTGACGGTTCGCGCCTGTTGCAGGTGGTGGCGGCACTGGCGGAATTCTCGCCGGACTGGAGTGGCGTGCTGGAGGCCTTGGCCGAAGGCCTGCATCGCATCCAGGTGCAGCAGCTGGTACCGGGTGTTGCCGCTGCGGCTGAAGGCCTGGATGCGGCAGCATTCGCCGGGCGGCTGCGTCCGGAGGTGGTGCAGCTCTGGTATCAGATGGCCCTGAACGGCCGTCGCGACCTGTCGCTGGCGCCGAGCCCGCGCGCGGGCTTTGAAATGGCCGTGCTGCGCATGCTGGCGTTCCGCCCGGCAGCGTCGGTGCCGCCGGTGCCGCGTTCGGTCGATGCCGCCGGCGGTGCCGCCGGGGGGGCGATGCCCGGTGGTGGGGCGGGTGCTGGCAGCCAGGAAACGGCCCCGGTGGCCGCCGCTGCCGCGATCCCGGCCCGCGTGCCTGCGCAGGCCGCCCCACGCGAACCCGACCCGGAGCCCGAGCCGGCGCCCGAACCCGAACCTGATCCGGCGCCTGAGCCGAAGCCGGTTCCGGTCGAAGAACCGGTGTCGCCACCACCGGTCAAGGCCGACGGCATCCCGGTGCCGGTGGCCGTCGATGATCTTCCGCCGTGGGCCACGGACGAGGCCGAGGCCCGCGACCAGGCATTGGCTGCGGATGTCGCCACGCCGGACGCGGCCATGGTCGCGCCCTGGCCTGAGGCGTCGCCCCCGGTCGCTGCATCGGCCGCGCCCGAGCGTCCGTTCCGTTCCGAGGGCATCGTCATCGCTCCACCTGCGCCCGTCGCGTCGGCGGAGACGGGCGCGCGGGCTGACATCGGCGAGCTGGCGACAGCGGAAGACTGGCTGGACCTGGTCGCCAACAGCGGCCTGAGCGGGCCTTCACGGCAGCTTGCGGCCAATGCCGCCTTCATCTCCTGCCGGCAGGGGACCTTGAAACTGGGGCTTTCGCCCGGATTTGAGTACCTGCGCTCGGAACGCGCGCTGGCCGCTCTTGGCGAAATGCTGGAAAAGGCCTTGGGGCACGCGCTGAAGATCGTGGTCGAGACCGTGGAAACCGAACACGTTCCGGCCGAGACCCTGCACCAGCGCGCCGATCGCCAGCGCGGCGAGCGGCAACAGGTGGCAGAGGCTGTTTTCATGGACGATCCGGAAGTGCAGGTGCTGATCCAGCAACACGGCGCCCGGGTCGTTTCCGATTCCATCCGTTCTTTTGACGAGTAAGACACTATGCGCGGCAACATCGCCCAACTGATGCAGCAGGCCCAGAAGATGCAGGAGAACCTGCAGAAGGCCCAGGAAGAAATCGCCAGGATCGAAGTGACCGGCAGTGCCGGCGGTGGCATGGTCAGCGTGACGCTGACCGGTGCCAAGGAGTGCCGCAAGGTGCGCATTGACCCGTCGCTGGCCAGTGACCCGGAGATGCTGGAAGACCTGATCGCCGCAGCGTTCAACGATGCCTCCAACAAGATCGATGCCGAATCGAAGTCGAAGATGGGCTCGGCTACCGCCGGCATGCAGCTTCCGCCGGGCATGAAGCTGCCGTTCTGATCGTCGGCGCGGTGCCCGCGTTGCCGGGTGCCGCGCACACCCATAAAGCCAGAAGCTGCCGTGTCCGCACCCCTGCTTGAACAATTGATCGATGCGCTGCGGGTGCTGCCTGGCGTGGGCCAGAAGACCGCGCAGCGCATGGCCTACCACCTGCTGGAACGCGAACGCGACGGCGGTCAGCGTCTGGCCGAGGTGTTGGCGCTGGCCGTAGAGCGCATCGGCCACTGCGCGCAGTGCCGCGATTTCAGTGAAACCGAACTGTGCCCGACCTGCGCCAACGGCAGCCGCGAGCGCAGCCAGCTGTGCGTGGTGGAATCGCCCGCCGACCGCCTTGCCATCGAGAATGCCACCGGCTTCCGGGGTGTCTACTTCGTGCTGCAGGGGCGTCTGTCGCCGCTCGACGGCATCGGTCCGCGCGACCTGGGCCTGGAGCAGCTGGAGCAGCGCCTTGGCGAAGGCGAAGTGCAGGAGCTGATCATCGCCACCAGCGCCACCGTCGAGGGAGAGGCCACCGCGCATTATCTGGCGCAGCTGGCGCGGGCCGGCCAGATCCGGCCGAGCCGGTTGGCGCAGGGGCTGCCGCTGGGGGGCGAACTGGAGTACGTGGATCGCGGCACGCTGTCGCACGCGTTCGGCACCCGCAGCGAATTCCGCGATTGACGGCCTGGCCCTTTGAAGGGCGGGGGTTGCCTACAATGCAGGCGACATTTCACCGAGGCCGACCATGAGCAACGAAACCCTTTTCAGCAGGATCATCCGTCGCGAGATTCCGGCCACCATCGTCTATGAAGACGAGGACGTGCTGGGCTTCAAGGACATCGCGCCGCAGGCGCCGGTGCACGTGCTGTTCATTCCGAAGAATGAAATCATTCCGACCCTGGACGACCTGCAGCCTTCGCAGGCGCATCTGATCGGCAAGCTGGCCCTGGCGGCGGCCGACTATGCGCGCCGCGAGGGATTTGCCGAGCAGGGCTACCGCATCGTGATGAACTGCCGCGAGGATGCAGGGCAGACCGTGTTCCACATCCACATGCACCTGCTGGCCGGCGCGCCGCTGGGCCATTTCGGCGCGCCCGGGAAGTAGGCGCCCGCCGGCGCGATGCCGTGCAAGCAGAAGGCCGCCCGGTGGGCGGCCTTCTGCGTCATGCGTACCGGAGGGGGTTACCACCAGCCCCAGCGGCCGTAGCCCCAGTACGGGCCATACGGGCCCGGGCCCCAGGGGCCATAGGGGTAGGGCACGACGTCGACCTGGCGCTGCTCCGGCCACAGGTAGATCACATCGGCCGACAGCTTCGGCAGGCGATAGTCGTACTCGCCGATGCGGGTGTTCTGGTAGCCATCGATCTTGCCGATGAAGGTCACGTCACGGCCGGGCTCAAACACCGCCGGATCGTAGAAGCCGGAGCGGCAGGCGATGAAGCGGCCGTCACTGGCATCGGACGAGGTGGTGTTCGGGCGGCCGGAGGCGTTGAGCGGGCGCGAGATCATCTGGAAGCAGGTCTCGCCCTGGCCGGGCTTGGTTTCGATGATGCGGCCGCCCCAGCGCACGGGCGTGCCGACCTGCTGGGTGGCGACCGAGTCGCGCGGGGAGACCATGCTGAACTGTCCCTGCAGCGGCTTTGGGGCCGTGGCGCAGGCCGACAGGGCCAGCGTGGCCACAGCGGTGAGAAGGAACTTGGTGTTCATGGGGAGGCTCCGGAAGTCGGGCGATGCCTGCGCAGGTCCCGCAATAATGAAGCGAGGTCGGTGCAAGTTCCAGCGTAGCGCGCGTCGGCGAAACGCTGGCTGAGTGCCAGCAGGGCCGGATCGGGCCGGCGCGCATCGACGCGACGGGCCCAGAGCAGTGCCGGCTCGTGCGGTTCGCGGGCCAGGCCGAGCCGGGCGTAGCGCCGGCCCAGGCGGTGCCAGGCGCGCAGCAGCGGGTCGCGTTCGCGCTCGCCCCGGGCCAGCAGCCATGCCATCCACAGCACGGCTGCCAACGCGGCCATCACGAAGCCTGACAGCAACTGTCCCGGACTGATGTCGTCCAGGCCCAAGGGCTTGAACAGCTGCTGCTGGCGGCGCGCATCGAAGGACAGCACCAGGTCGTTCCAGCCACGGCGCAGCCAGTCGCCCATCTGCCCCAGCTGCAGCCAGCGCTGTTGCAGCGGATTGCCGGCGTCTGCCAGCAGGCGATCGTCGAGGGTGTCCAGGATGCGTTCGGGGGCGACGGCCGCCGTGGGGTCGACCCGCACCCAGCCCCGTTGCGGCAGCCAGACCTCGGCCCAGGCGTGGGCATCCATCCGCCGCACGACCCAGTAGTCGCCCACCCGGTTGCGCGTGCCGCCGGCGAAGCCGGTCACCACGCGGGCCGGAATGCCTGCGTTGCGCATCAGCACCACGAAGGCCGAGCTGAAGTGCTCGCAGAAGCCTGCCTTGTAGCCGAACAGGAACTCATCGATGGGGTCGCGGCCGGCCACGGGTGTGTCCAGCGTGTAGGAGAAATCGGTGGTGATCCACTGCAGGGCGCGACGTACCACGGCCTCATCGTTGCTGCCCGCCTCCTGCCGCCACTGCCGGGCGAGGGTCGCGGTGCGCGGATTGAAGCCGGCCGGCAACTGCAGCGCTGCGCGTCGCAGGTAGGGGTGGAGCGCGCTGTCGAAGTGCTGCGGCGGCGCCGAGTGCAGGCGCCACCGGCTCAGCGCCGACAGCGTGCGGTCGCTGAGCAGGCTCATGTCCGCATCCAGCGTGCTGCCTTCCGGTGCACGGGTCGGCAGATCCAGTGCCACCAGCTGGCGGCGGTCGGTCGGCTCGTAGTCGATCTGGTAGTCCCAGCCGCGCGCACCGGCATCGACGATCGCGGGTGGGCGCTGTGTGCGGGCACGGTCACGGGTCCAGCGTCGGCCATCGAAGTCGGTCAACACCGGTCCTCGCCAGTAGCGCTGGTCCGGCTCGGGTACGGCGCCGAAGAACTGCACCCGCAGCGCAGGTGTGTCGTCGGCCATCAGGTCCAGCCACTGCCCCGGCTCCATGCTGTCGGACAGGCCCGGCGTGCTGACCGCGCGTTCGGGTACGCCCCACAGCGGCGTGGACAGACGCGGAAACAGCCAGAACGACGCCAGCGCCAGTGGCAGGCCCAGCGCCAGAAGCCGGCCGACGCCCTTCAGCTGGCCGCGCAACGGCAAGGCGTCGGCGTGGCCCTCGCCCTGTGCCAGGCGCTGCAGGGCCAGCAGTGCACAAAGGCCGGCCAGCGCCGCCAGCAGCGTGGTCAGCGGGCCCTGGTCCAGCAGGAAGGCGGCGAATGGCGAGAACAGCGCAAAGCCCAGCAGGCTGCGTGCATCGCGCAGGCTACGCAGCTCGCTGGACTTGATTGCAAGCATCGCGGCGAGCAGTGCGCAGCCGGTATCGCGTCCGGGACGGACCAGGCCCATCTGCCAGACGATGGCGGCCAGCATGCCCAGCACCAGCAGCAGGCGCACCGGCATCGGCAACACGCGTCGCCACGACAGCGCGGCCGTCAGCAGCGCAGCCAGCGCGATCACTGTGGCCAGCATCGGCGGCAACTGCAGCAGCAACGGCAGCAGCGCAAGCGCAGCGCTGGCCATGGTCCAGGTGCGGGCGTTGCGGTCGAGCGTGGGCGCGGCGTCAGTCATGCGGCATCAGCGCCAGCGCGCGCAGGCAGAGATGGTGATGGCTGGCGCCCTGTCCTGGCCCCAGTGGCGGATGCGAGGGCAGCAGCAGGGTATAGCGGCGACCGCCGCGTTCGGCCATGTCGATCCAGCGCGCCAGGCGTGCGATGCGCGCTTCGGTCGGCAGTGGCGCCAGCATGTGCCAGTCCAGCACGACCTCGATGCCGACCGGCTTTTCGTACTCACGGACCAGCAGGCTGTCGCGGCGCGCGGAGTGCTTCCAGGCAATGCTGCGGGGGGCGTCTCCGGCGCGGTAGGGGCGCAGCTGGTGCAGCTCTTCGCCGCTGGCGTGGGCGCGGGTGTGCAATGGATCGTTGCCGCGCTCCGGCAGCGCGGGGGCCAACGCTTCGGCCAGGGGATACACCAGCAATGGCTGTTCCGGCCACACCCACGACCACGCACGGACCAGGCCCAGCGGTTGTGTGGTGGACAGGCGGATGCGCGACAGCTCCCGCCAGCCGCGACGTTCGCTGGGGACGTCCAGCTCCACTTCGCCGCGCCCCTGTGCGGGCAGCGAGGTCCAGGCCTGGCTGTCGCCCAGTTGCAGGTGCAGCCCCTGTCGTGGCCGCGGATCACGCAGCGACAGGTCCACGCGCAGCCGCAGCGGCTGGCCGGCAGGCACCGGCTCGGCAGAGATCGCATCGATCTGCACGCCCGACAACTGCAGGTGCGCGGCAATGGCGCTGGCGATTGCCGCCGCCGCCAGCAGCAACGCCAGCAGCAACGCGGGGTTGTTGTTGTAGTTCAGCGCACCCAGCAGCATCGCCGACAGCAGCGTGGCGACGAACAGGCCGAAGCGCGTCGGCAGCACGTAGATGCGGTGGCGGTTCAACCGCTGCGGCAGCGCTTCCGGCGCGCGCGGGCGTGCCAGCAGCTGCAGCCGCGCCCAGCGCGAGGCCACGCTCAGTCCACCGTGACGGTCTGCAGGATCGCGCGTGCCAGCGCAGGCCCGGAGCTGGACTCGGCTTCGGCCACCAGTCGATGCCCCGCCACCGCCACGAACAGCGTCTGCACGTCTTCGGGAATGACATGGCTGCGGCCGAGCAGCAGCGCATGCGCCCGGGCTGCACGCAGCAGCGCCAGTCCGGCACGAGGCGACAGCCCCACGCGCACGCCTGCATGCTGGCGGCTGCGGGTCAGCAGGGCCTGCACGTAGTCGACCAGCGCGTCGCTGGCGTGGACCTGCCCTACGGCCTCACGCAATGCCCGCACCTGCACTTCGTCCAGTATCGGCATCGCACGTGCGATCAGGTCGCGGCGATCGGTGCCGCGCAGCAGCTCGCGCTCGGCCTGCGGGCTGGGATAGCCCATCGCCAGCCGCAGCAGGAAACGGTCCAGCTGCGAGTCGGGCAAGGGGAACGTGCCCGACAGGTCCACCGGATTCTGGGTGGCGATCACGAAGAAGGGGTCCGGCAGCGCATGCGTCTGTCCATCCAGTGTCACCTGCTGTTCGGCCATGGCCTCCAGCAGCGCGCTCTGCGTGCGTGGTGGCGCGCGGTTGATTTCATCGGCCAGCAGCACATGGGTGAACACCGGGCCGGGATGGAACTGGAACTGGCGACTGCCTGCCTCATACACCGATACGCCAAGCACATCGGCCGGCAACAGGTCCGAGGTGAACTGCACGCGCTGGAAGCCCAGGCCCAGACTGCTGGCCAGCGCGTGGGCCAGCGTGGTCTTGCCCAGGCCGGGCAGGTCCTCGATCAGCAGATGTCCACCGGACAGCAGAGCGACGAAGGCGAGCCGCACTTCCGGAACCTTGCCCAGCACCAGCGCGTTGACCTGATCCTGGGCCTCCCGCAGGGACTGGCGCAGTTGATCGGTTAGCATGCTGGGACTGGGGGACGAAGCTGGCATGATCGTCTCTGATCTGGAATCTCCTCGATTATCCATAGAGCAATGCAGGGCGAACAGCGCGCACGGACGATTTTTCTCTGGTTATGGACGCTGGTCACAGCGGCCAAGCTGGTGGTGGCCGCGCGCCTGCCACTGTTCGTCGATGAAGCGTTCTACTGGCAGGAAGGCCAGCACCTGGCGGCGGCCTATTCCGATCTGCCGGGCCTGACCGCGTGGATGGCGCGGCTGGGCGTGGAGATCGGCGGTCATCACGTGCTGGCCCTGCGCCTGCCGTTCCTGGCGATCGGTGCGTTGCTGCCCTGGCTGGTTTCGCGCATCGCCACGCGCTGGTTCGGTGCGGTGGCCGGTTGGCAGGCAGGCAGCCTTACTCTGCTGATGCCACTGTCGGCCACGCTGGGGCTGCTGGCGGTGCCGGACGTGCCCATGGCGCTGGCGGCCGTGCTGTGCCTGCACGCGGGTGCGCGCCTGCTGCACAACGTGGACGCATCATCGGCGATGAAGCTGGCGTTGGGCCTGCTGATCGGTGCGCTCAGCCACTATCGCTTCATCGGTGTGATCGGCGTCGGCTTCATCGCGTTGCTGGCGTTGCCGCAGGGCCGGCGCATGCTGGCCGATCCGCGGGTCTGGGTCGCGCTGGCCATCGGTGTGCTGGCCTGGTTGCCGTTGCTGGCGTGGAATGCGGACAACCACGATGCCGGGCTGAGGTTCCAGGTGGTCGAGCGCCATCCCTGGGCGTTCGAGTGGGGTGGGCTGTGGTTCCTGGTGATCCAGCCGATGCTGGTCACCCCCATCCTGTGCATCGCGATGTGGAAGGTGGCGCTGGCCGGCACGCGCAGCGGTGGTGGTGCGCGCGTGCAGTGGCGCTACTTCGGGCTGGTGGGCGGCGTATCGACGCTGGGCATCTTCCTGCTGGGCTTCTTCACCGATGTCGAGCGCATCAGTTTCCACTGGCCGCTGCCGGGCTACCTGGCGCTGCTGGTCGCGGTACCGGTGGTGCTCAATGGATGGCCGCGCTGGCTGCGCAGGACAGGGTGGTGGCTGGCAGGGCTGGGCATGGTGCTGGCGTTCGGCTACTACCTGATGGCCTCCACGCCGGCACTGCGCGAGCAGATGGCCGGAAGCAAGTACTACCCGCGCAATTTCGCCGGCTGGGAGCCGTTGGCCGCGGCGGTCCGCGAGGAACTGCAGCAGATGCCCGAAGGCACGCGTGTCCTGGCCGGCAACTTCAAGGTGGGGGCCGAGCTGGGCTTCCAGCTGGGCGATGGCGATATCGAAGTGTTGCCGCACCCGCTCAACGACAAGCATGGCCGCACGGCGCAGCTGGCGCAGTGGAACCTGGTACATGCCGGTGAACGCACCGCGCCCATGCTGCTGGTGCTGTCACCCAGCGACCAGCGATACCGCGAGCTGCTGGACCGCTATCACGCGGTCTGCGAACAGGTGGGGCCGCTGCCGGCACCACGGATTGTCAGCAGTGATCACGGTTTCCAGCGCTTCCTGCTGTTCCGCCTGCCGGCGCAGCGCGCGCCGGGGCCCTGCGTGACGCCGGCGATGGCGTGGCTGGATGCGCCGTCCAATGGCGAGAAGGTGTCCGGCACGCTGGCGATCCGGGGCTGGGCCTTCAAGGACGGCGTCGGCCTGGCGCGCGTGGAGGTGCTGGTCGATGGCCGTTCGATCGGCGATGCGCGCTACGGTCGCGAGTTCGACCTGCGCCCGGCCTGGCCGGACAGCACCGATCCGCAGCATCCGGCCGTGGGCTTCGATGCCAGCCTCGATACCTCCGTGCTGGCATCGGGCAAGCACTGGCTGGGTCTGCGCCTGTACGGCCACGACGGCAGCGTGGAAGCATGGCAGGAGCAGCCGTTCGTGGTGGAGAAGCGCTGAAGGCGCTACCCCGGGGCTCAGGGCACCCGGAATCCGGCCCTGCGCAGCAGGCTGCACAGGGCGATCAGGGGCAGGCCGACCAGCGCAGTGGGATCGCGGCTGTCGATGGCGTCGAACAGGCTGATGCCCAGTCCTTCGCATTTGAAGCTGCCGGCACAGTCAAGGGGCTGCTCGGCAGCCACATAACGGGCGATTTCCGCGGCATCAAGATGACGGAAGCGCACTTCGGTCAGATCCAGTGCCGCGAACGATTCTCCGTCCCGCGTGAGATTCAGGGCGGTGTGGAAGCGTACGGTGCGTCCGGCCATGGCCGCCAACTGCGCACAGGCGGCATCGACCGTGCCTGGTTTGCCCAGCGGCCGCCCCTCCAGGTCGGCGACCTGGTCCGAGCCGATCACCCAGGCGCCCGGGTGGCGGGCGCCCACATCGGCCGCCTTGGCCGCGGCCAGGCGTACCGCCAGATCCAGCGGGGCTTCACCGCTCAACGGCGTTTCATCCACCTCCGGGCGCGCGCACTCGAACGGCAGGGCCAGCCGCTGCAGCAGTTCGCGGCGGTAACGGGAGGTGGAGGCCAGGACCAGGGTCATGCAACAATACCGGGGCAGGGTGCGGCAGTCTGGCCCGGCCTGACTGCCAGCGGCAAGCCTCATGTGGCGGGCATTTGACAGCCGCCGCCCGGATCCTTAGTATTCAGCGGCTTATGTCCGCGAACGTGCCCGAAACGCTGGATGCCTGGCGGATGGTTGTAGCGCGAAGGCGCTTCGACGGTCAGGTCTCCCTGGCTGAATTGACCCGCCTGCAGGGGTTGGTCGCAGATACCGACGGCGAGTGCGTGTACTCGCTTGAGTTCGGTCGCGACGACGTCTTGCGGGTATCCTATGTGGAACTGACCATCGACACCGCGCTGCCGCTGACCTGTCAGCGCAGCATGCAGCGATTCCTGTTGCCGGTGAAGGTGACCCAGAGGCTTGGCCTGATCCGCGACGAGGACGAGGAATCGTCCCTGCCGGAGGAATACGAGGCGTTGCTGGTGCCGGAAGATGGCCAGCTGCGTCCGCTGGACCTGGTCGAGGACGAACTGGTGCTGGCGGTGCCGGTGGTACCGCTGTCACCCGACGGTGAAGCAGTCGACAAGGACTGGGCACCGAGCGAAGAAGAAACGAAGAAGGCCAACCCGTTCGCGGCGTTGGCGGCGTTGAAGAAACAATAGCAGCCGGTTGTCGTCGGCGGCTGCGGCGAAAGCGAAAAGTGTGCTGGGCGCTGGCGTCCTGTGCGACGAAACGACGAAGCAAAACGAACCGAGTTTGGAGCAATCCCATGGCTGTCCAGAAATCCCGTGTTACCCCGTCCCGTCGCGGCCAGCGTCGTTCGCATGACGCCCTGAGCGCCAAGCAGCTGTCGACCGACCCGACCACCGGTGAAGTGCATCTGCGTCACCACATCACTGCCGACGGTTTCTACCGTGGCAAGAAGGTCATCCAGACCAAGACCTCGGCCGTCGAAGAAGATTGATGTGCCGGGAAGGCCGCTGCCCGACGGGCAGCGGCCTTTGCCTTCTTTCCCCGGGCGTGCCGGTGATCGGCGGCCCGCGCAACAGGAAACATGATGAGCAAGCGGATCTACTCGAGGATCGCGGGCACCGGCAGCTATTTGCCGGAAAAAGTCCTGACCAACGCCGACCTGGAAAAAATGGTCGAAACCTCGGACGAGTGGATCCAGACGCGCACCGGTATCCGTGAGCGGCACATTGCGGCCGAAGGCGAGACCACCAGCGATCTCGGCTACCAAGCTGCGCTGCGTGCGCTTGAAGCGGCGGGCATCGACGCTTCCCAGCTCGACATGATCGTGGTCGGCACGACCACGCCTGATCTGATTTTCCCGTCCACCGCGTGCCTCATCCAGGCCAAGCTCGGTGTGGCCGGTTGCCCCGCCTTCGACGTCAACGCGGCCTGCTCGGGCTTCGTGTTCGCGCTGAGCGTGGCCGACAAGTTCATCCGTTCCGGCGACTGCAGGCACGTGCTGGTGATCGGCGCGGAAACCCTGACCCGCATCGTCGACTGGAACGACCGCACCACCTGCGTGCTGTTCGGTGATGGTGCTGGCGCCGTCGTGCTCAAGGCCGACGAGGAAACCGGCATCCTCAGCACGCATCTGCACTCTGATGGCAGCAAGAAGGAACTGCTGTGGAATCCGGTTGGCGTTTCGGCCGGTTTCAAGGACGGCGCCAATGGCGGCGGCACCATCAACATGAAGGGCAACGACGTGTTCAAGTACGCCGTCAAGGCGCTGGACTCGGTCGTGGACGAGACCCTGGCCGCCAATGGCCTGGACAAGTCGGACCTGGACTGGCTGATCCCGCACCAGGCCAACCTGCGCATCATCGAAGCCACCGCCAAGCGGCTGGAAATGTCGATGGACCAGGTCGTGGTCACCGTCGACCAGCATGGCAACACCTCGTCCGGCTCGGTGCCGCTGGCGCTGGATGCTGCGGTCCGCTCGGGCCGCGTCGAGCGCGGTCAGCTGCTGCTGCTGGAAGCCTTTGGTGGCGGCTTCACGTGGGGTTCGGCCCTGTTGCGCTATTGATAGTGCAAGTTACGACAACGTGAAGTCTGTCGTTGCGGCCCTCAGGGGCCGTAACGCGTTTAAGGAGGTCCTGTCATGGTTGAGC
The DNA here is from genome assembly GCF_056757995.1 of Stenotrophomonas sp. STEN147. Lineage (NCBI taxonomy): Bacteria > Pseudomonadati > Pseudomonadota > Gammaproteobacteria > Lysobacterales > Lysobacteraceae > Stenotrophomonas > Stenotrophomonas sp. STEN147. The sequence continues at coordinate 191,551 of NZ_JBRRCG010000003.1, read as the reverse complement.
CCATCGTCATCGACGGGCAGCGCGCCTGGCTGAAGCAGTACGGCAAGGGAAGCCGAGCCATGGCCCTGGGCCTGCTCAATTTCGTCGCCCGCCGGTTCCAGCTGGACGCGCTGCGCCCGCCGCCGCACCGGGGCGGAGACGCCGCACGCGAGGTCGAGGCCCGCCGCCTGGGCGAACTGCAGGCACAAGGAGTGAACGTGCCCGACGTGATCGGCAGCGGCCATGCCGCGCTGGTGATCGGGGACAACGGCAGCTCGTTCAACACCTGCCTGCGCGAGGCCGACGATGCCGGGCGGGACCGGCTGGTGATGGCCGCAATGCGGGCACTTGCCGAAGCACACAGCCGTGGCGCCTATTTCGGCCAGCCGCTGCCGCGCAACCTCACCTGGGATGGCGAGCGGGTCGGTTTCATCGACTTCGAGGAAGATCCGCTGGAAGTGATGGATCTGGCCGAAGCCCAGGCGCGCGACTGGCTGATGTTCGGCTATGGCGTGGCCAAGTACTACGCCGACCGGCCTGACTGCCTGCAGGCAATGATGGCCGAGGCGATCGGCACCGTGCAGGCGCCGGTACGCGAGCACGTGCACGCCGTGAGCGGCCGCCTGCAGCGCCTGGCCCGGGTCTGCATGAAGCTCGGACGCTCGGCGCGCACGCTGGCCCATTCGATCTTCATCGCGCACGGCGCCACGACCATGGGGGTGCTGATGGTGGTCGGGCTGTGCATGGATTTCTTTGCCGATGGCGAGCTGGACATTCTGCAGTTGTTCTGCTGATTGCATCCGCCGGGCATGGCCCGGCGCTACCGGAATCGTTCGCCGGACGTGGACAGGCATTGCCGGCGCGCTCCATACGCCCTGCATACGCGCACGTACAGACGACACGGCGGATTCACCCTTATCATGGCCCGCTTCGATTGCAACAAGCGGATGACCGCGTGACCGTATCCACCCTCGCTTTTGTCTTCCCCGGCCAGGGCTCGCAGTCTGTGGGCATGGTGGCCGAGCTGGCCGAGCTGCACCCGCAGGTGCGTGAGGCCTTCACCGAGGCATCCGATGGTGCTGGCGTCGACCTGTGGGCGCTGTCCCAGGGTGGCCCGGAGGAAATGCTCAACCGTACCGAATACACGCAGCCGGCCCTGCTGGCGGCGAGCATCGGCGTGTGGCGCGCCTGGAACGCCGTGGGTGGTCCGCGCCCGTCGGTGCTGGCCGGCCACAGCCTGGGCGAGTACACGGCGCTGGTCGCCGCTGGCGCGCTGAGCCTGCATGACGGTGCGCACCTGGTGCGCCTGCGCGGCCAGCTGATGCAGGACGCGGCTCCGGCCGGCGTGGGCGCCATGGCCGCCGTGCTCGGCGCCGAAGACCAGCTGGTGCTGGACGTCTGCGCCGAAGCAGCGGGCAGCCAGGTGGTGGTACCGGCCAACTTCAACTCGCCCGGCCAGATCGTGATCGGTGGCGATGCGGCAGCAGTCGACCGCGCGCTGGCGTTGCTGGCCGAAAAGGGCGTGCGCAAGGCAGTGAAGCTGGCCGTCAGCGTGCCCTCGCATACCCCGTTGATGCGCGAGGCCGCCAACCGTCTGGCCGAAGTGATGGCCGGGCTGTCCTGGCAGGCTCCGCAGCTGCCGGTGGTACAGAACGTCGATGCCCGGGTGCACGACGGCGTGGATGCCATCCGCACCGCGCTGGTCCAGCAGCTGTACCAGCCGGTGCAGTGGACCGGTTGCGTGCAGGCCCTGGCCGCCCGTGGCATCACCCAGGTTGCCGAATGTGGCCCGGGCAAGGTGCTGACCGGTCTGGTCAAGCGCATCGACAAGGCCATCGACGGCCGTTCGCTGGCCACCCCGGGCGACTTTGAAAGCGCCCGCGAGGCATGGTCGGCCTGATCGCCCCTGTTCCTGCCGACCCTGCCAGTGGCCGCTGCACGCGGCGCGGGTGGGGCGGCTGCCCCCGTCTGAGGAAACCATCATGAGCAAGCCCCTGCAGGGTGAAATCGCACTGGTCACCGGTGCCAGCCGTGGCATCGGTGCCGCCATTGCCGATCTGCTGGCCGCCCAGGGCGCCACCGTCATCGGCACCGCCACCACCGAGTCCGGCGCTGCTGCGATCGGCGAGCGCCTGGCGGCCCACGGTGGTCACGGCCGCGCGCTGAACGTCACCGATGCCGCCGCACTGGACAGCGTGCTGGATGGCATCGCCAAGGAATTCGGCCCGATCTCGATCCTGGTCAACAACGCCGGCATCACCCGCGACAATCTGCTGATGCGCATGAAGGACGATGACTGGGCGTCGATCATCGACACCAACCTGACCAGCGTGTTCCGCACCAGCAAGGCGGTCATGCGCGGCATGATGAAGGCACGCAAGGGCCGCATCATCAACATCGCCTCGGTGGTGGGCGTGACCGGCAATGCCGGCCAGGCCAACTACGCGGCCGCCAAGGCCGGCATCATCGGCTTCAGCAAGTCGCTGGCCAAGGAGATCGGCTCGCGTGGCGTCACCGTCAACGTGGTCGCGCCGGGCTTCATCGACACCGACATGACCAAGGCACTGCCGGAAGAAGCGCGCACCGCGCTGATCAACGACATCGCCCTCGAACGCCTGGGTTCGCCGGAAGACATCGCCCATGCGGTGGCCTTCCTGGCCAGCCCGGCTGCCGGCTACATCACCGGCGAAACCCTCCATGTGAACGGCGGCATGTACATGCCGTAAGCAAGGGGCGCACGGATTGCGCCGCAAGTGGTTGATCTGCGTGGATTTTTGCTGCAATGCAAGGGCGCGCCGGTTTCCACTACACTATCCCACGGCCATCGCCCTTGATGGCGACCACTTTTGAACCACAACTCCATCTGGAGCGAGATCCCATGAGCACCATCGAAGAACGCGTCAAGAAAATCGTCGTCGAACAGCTTGGCGTCAAGGAAGAAGAAGTCACCACCAGCGCATCGTTCGTCGATGACCTGGGCGCTGACTCGCTGGACACCGTCGAGCTGGTGATGGCGCTGGAAGAAGAATTCGAGTGCGAAATCCCGGACGAAGAAGCCGAGAAGATCAGCACCGTGCAGGCCGCCATCGACTACATCAAGGCCCACGTCAAGGCCTGATGTCAGACGGCAGTGCGCGTGCGGGCATCCGCCCGGCGCGCACCGCACCCCATGGGGCCGCTGTTGCGGCCCCGTGTGTTTGCGCATCACACCGAAGCAAACCGCGTTGCCCGAAAGCATCTTCGGGTCAGGAGAATCAGCAATGAAGCGTCGCGTCGTCGTAACCGGCCTGGGTATCGTCTCGCCGTTGGGCAATGATCTGGCCAGCAGCTGGGAAGGCATCACCCATGGTCGTTCGGGCATCGGTCCGCTGACCAACGTCGCCGATTCCTACCTGGAACGGTTCACCACCAAGATTGCAGGTGAGGTCAAGGGCTTCGACATCACCGCCGACAATGCACTGTTCGGCAAGTACCGGGTCAGCGGCAAGGATGCCAAGAAGATGGACCCGTTCATCCATTACGGCCTCGGTGCCTCGTTCATGGCCCTGCATGATTCGGGCCTGGAGATCACCGACGCCAATGCCGAGCGCATCGGCGCCATCGTCGGCGCCGGCATCGGCGGCCTGCTCGGCATCGAAGAGCAGACCATCGAATTCCACGAGGGCAAGAAGATCTCGCCCTTCTACGTGCCCAAGACCATCATCAACATGCTGCCGGGCCAGCTGAGCATCATCACCGGCCTGAAGGGCCCGTCGTTCTCGGCGGTTTCGGCCTGCGCCACGTCGAACCACTCGATCGGCACCGCCATGCGCATGATCCAGTACGGCGATGCGGACGTGATGGTGGTGGGCGGCGCCGAGCGCGGCTCCTCGCCGACCGCCGTGGGCGGCTTCTGCGCGATGAAGGCCATGTCCACCCGCAACGACGCACCGGAACAGGCCTCGCGCCCCTGGGACAAGGACCGCGACGGCTTCGTGCTGGGCGACGGTGCCGGCATCCTGATCCTGGAAGAGTACGAGCACGCCAAGGCCCGTGGCGCGAAGATCTACTGCGAGCTGGCCGGCTTCGGCGCCAGCTCCGACGCGTACCACATGACCGCGCCGAGCGAGAACGGCGAAGGCGCTGCCCGCTGCATGACCATGGCGTTGAAGGACGCTGGCGTGAATCCGGAACAGGTGGGTTACCTCAACGCACATGGCACCTCCACGCCGCTGGGCGACCTGGGCGAAACCATGGCGATGAAGACCGCCTTCGGCGACCACGCCTACAAGATGATGGTCAGCTCCACCAAGTCGATGACCGGCCACCTGCTCGGTGCGGCCGGCGGTGTGGAGGCGATCTTCTCGGTGATGGCGCTGCAGGACAACGTCATCCCGCCGACCATCAACCTGCAGGAGCCGGGCGAAGGCTGTGACCTGGACTACGTCCCCAATGAAGCGCGCCAGGCCAAGGTCGACGTGGTGATGTCCAATGGCTTCGGCTTCGGCGGCACCAACGGCACGCTGATCTTCAAGCGCGTCTGACCGGGTTGTCGCGTCGGGCCATGCTCGACCGGACGTGCTCCACGCACCAGGAAGCCGCCGCAAGGCGGCTTCCGTGTATCTGAATTCCCCTGCAGGCCACCATGACCCACGCCCCGCTGATCCACCCGCTGCCGCATCCGATCGATCTGCTGGCCCTGCAGCAGCAGGCGCCGGAACGTTTCCCGCTGCTGATGGAGTCCACCGCTTCCGGCACCGCGCAGGGCCGCTGGAGCCTGCTGTTGGCTGCACAGGGCGACACGCTGCGCCTGGATGCCGATGGTTGCGTGCGCGACCAGCAGGATACGGTGCAGCCCGGCAGCTTCCTGCAGGCGCTGGACCGCGCCTGGCAGCAGGCACGGCTGCCGCACGATGGCAGTCACAGCCTGCCGTTCCGCGGCGGCTGGGCCTTGATGCTCGACTACGAAGTGGCCAGCCAGATCGAGCCGGTGCTGCCGGCGCGTGCGCGCGATGATGGCCGGCCGACGGCACTGGCGCTGCGCTGCCCGGCGGCCGTGCTGCACGACCACCAGAACCACGCCAGCTTCGTCATCGCCGAAGCGGGCGAGCAGGCGCTGCTGGACTCGCTGGTGGCGCTGGCCGCGCAGGCGCTGCCGGAGGCGGGGCAGGGCTGGCAGCCGCCGCAGTCGGTCGGCGAAGACGTGCCGCAGCGCTTCACCGACGGCGTGCGCCGGGTGATCGACTACCTGCGCGCCGGCGATGTGTTCCAGGTGAACCTGTCGCGGCGCTGGAGCGCGCAGTTCGCCACGCCGGTCAGCCCGCAGGCCCTGTACGCACAGCTGCGCCGCGCCAACCCCGCACCGTTTGCCGGCCTGTTCAGTGCGTTTGGGCGGCACGTGGTCAGCTCCTCGCCGGAGCGGCTGGTATCGGTGCATGCCGGCCACGCGCAGACCCGGCCGATCGCGGGCACGCGCCCGCGTTTCGAGGGTGACGATGATGCCGCGCGCATCCAAGAGCTGGTCGGGCACCCGAAGGAGCGCGCCGAGCACGTGATGCTGATCGACCTGGAGCGCAACGATCTGGGCCGCATCTGCCTGCCCGGCACCGTGGTGGTCGATGAACTGATGACGGTGGAGAGCTACGCCCATGTGCACCACATCGTCAGCAACGTCAGCGGCCATCTGCGCCCGGAGGTCACCCCCGGCGAAGTGATCGCCGCAACGTTCCCCGGCGGCACCATCACCGGCTGCCCGAAGGTGCGCTGCATGCAGATCATCAGCGAGCTGGAGCAGGTGCCGCGCGGTGCCTATACCGGTGCGTTCGGCTGGCTGAACCGCGATGGCGACCTGGACCTGAACATCCTGATCCGTACTGCCGAGGTGGACGGCTATGAGGTCAGTTTCCGCACCGGCGCCGGCATTGTGGTCGATTCGGACCCGGACAAGGAGCTGGACGAGACCCGCGCCAAAGCGCGTGGCCTGCTGCGCGCCTTGGGCCAGCAGGGGTAGGCGATCGCCCCCCGCCGGGCATGGCCCGGCGCTACCGATGCATCACCGCCGGGCCATGCCCGGCGAGCGAAGCGGGGTTGGGTGCCACCCCGGCCATGACCCCACTCCACCGGCACGGTATCCTGCACGACGGAATCGAGTTCTGAGGTAATCCATGGCGGGAGCCAAGCGCGGGTGTCTGTTCGTGGTAACGCTGCTGGTGGTGCTGGTCGCGGTCGTGGCCGGCGCGGGCGCGTGGTTCTTCTACAAGCAGACCCAGTTCGCCGATGCCCGGATCTCCCCCTCCGCAGAGACCGTGGTGATCGCCAGCGGCGATGGCCTGAACACCGTGCTGCGCAAGCTGCGCGAGGCGGGCGTGGACGAAGGCCAGGACGCACAGTGGCAGCTGCTGGCACGCCAGCTCGACGCCGCCGGCAAGCTGAAGGTGGGTGAGTACGCGCTGGACAACCAGCTGACCCCGCGCGAGCTGCTGCTGCGCATGCGCGCCGGCAAGGTGCTGCAGCACCGCGTCACCATCATCGAAGGCTGGAACATCCGCCAGCTGCGCGCGGCGCTGAAGCGTGCCGATCCACTGCTGCACACCACCGATGATCTTGATGATGCGGCACTGATGCAGCGCCTGGGCTTCGGCGGCCAGCATCCGGAAGGCCGGTTCCTGCCGGAGACCTACATCTACCAGCGCGGTGACAGCGACGTGGATGTGCTCAAGCGTGCGCATGCGGCGATGGAAAAGGCGCTGGACGAGGCCTGGCAGAGCCGTGCACCGGACCTGCCGATCAACACGCCGTACGAGCTGCTGACGCTGGCATCGATCATCGAGAAGGAAACCGCGCTGGCCAGCGAGCGCCCGCAGATTGCCGGCGTGTTCATGCGCCGCCTGCAGATCGGCATGCGCCTGCAGACCGATCCCACCGTGATCTATGGCATCGGCGCGGCCTATGACGGCAACATCCGCCGCCGCGACCTGACCACCGATACGCCTTACAACACCTATACCCGTGCGGGCCTGACCCCGACCCCCATCGCCATGCCCAGCCGCGACGCCCTGATGGCCGCGGCACAGCCGGCAGCGGGGGATGCACTGTATTTCGTCGCCGTTGGCGATGGCAGTGGCGCGCACGTGTTCTCTTCCAGCCTGGACCAGCACAACGCTGCGGTAGCGCGCTACCTGCAGCAGCTGCGCCAGCAACGCACCCAGGAGACCCCGGCGCAATGAGTCCCGCGCTGCTACGCCACCCGCGTTTCGTCAGCCTGGAAGGCGGCGAGGGCGCCGGCAAGACCACTGCGATCAATGCCATCCGCGCGTGCCTGCGCCAGCATGGCCATGAAGTCGTGCTGACCCGCGAACCGGGCGGCACGCCGCTGGCCGAGCGCATCCGCAGCCTGATACTGAAGCCCGATGCCGAGATCGCCGCCGAGCCGCTCAGTGCCGAGGCCGAACTGCTGCTGGTGTTCGCCGCCCGCGCGCAGCACGTGCGGGAGGTGATCCAGCCGGCCCTGCAGCGCGGTGCCTACGTGCTGAGTGATCGCTTCACCGATTCCAGCTACGCCTACCAGGGAGGGGGCCGTGGCCTGGACCCGCAGTGGATTGCCGAGCTGGAGCGCCGTGCCGTTGGCCTGTTGCCGGGCCTGACCCTGCTGCTGGATGTGGACGTGGCGGTCGGTCGTGCGCGCGCCAATGGCCGCGACCTGTGGCCGGACCGCATCGAGAGCGAGCAGGACGATTTCTTCCAGCGCGTGCGTGAAGTGTTCCGCAGCCGCGCCCAGCAGGACCCACAGCGTTTCGCCGTGATCGACGCGGGCCAGGTGCAGGAACGCGTGGCCGCCGACGTGATCGCGCAGGTCGAGCGCTGGCTGCAGGAAGGAAAGGGCGCATGAGCACCTTCTCGCCTTGGCAGCAGCGCGCATTCGATCAGACCGTGGCCGCGCTCGACGCGGGCCGGCTGGGGCATGGCCTGTTGATCTGCGGCCCGGCCGGGCTGGGCAAGCGCGAGGTTGCGCTGGCGTTGGCCGACCACGTGCTGGCGCAGGGCGATGCCGCGCACGCCACGCGCACCCGCCACCTGATCGCTGCCGGTACCCACCCGGACCTGCAGCTGGTGAGCTTCATTCCGAACAAGAGCGGCGACAAGCTGCGTACCGAGATCGTCATCGAGCAGGTGCGCGAGATCACCGACAAACTGGCATTGACCCCGCAGTACGGCGTGGCCCAGGTGGTGATCGTCGATCCGGCCGATGCGATCAACCGCTCCGCGGCCAATGCATTGCTCAAGACGCTGGAAGAGCCGCAGCCCGGCCGCTACCTGTGGCTGATCAGCAGCGACCCGGCACGCCTGCCGCAGACCATCCGCAGCCGGTGCCAGCGCCTGGAGTTCAAGCTGCCGCCGCACGAGGAAGCGCTGGCCTGGTTGCAGCAGCAGGGCCACAGCGACGCCTCCGCACGCGAAGCGCTGGACGCCGCGCGCGGCCATCCCGGCCAGGCCGACAACTGGCTGCGCGAGGACGGGCTGAGCCTGCGCCGTGAGGTGGCCCGCGACCTGGAGCAGCTGGCCGCCGGCAAGACCGGCGCGGTGGAGCTGGCGCAGAAGTGGTGCGGTGACGACAATGCGGCGCTGCGCCTGCGCTTCGCCGCCGACCTGGCGCTGGCCCAGGCCAGCACGGACGCCTTGACCGCGCCGGAGCGATTGCACAAGCTGGCAGCCTGGTTCGACGCTGCCAACCGCACCCGCGACCTGCTGCGCACCACGGTGCGTACAGACCTTGCGGTGGTCGAGTTGCTGCTGGCCTGGAACAAGGTGAACGAGCGGCCTGCCGCAAGGGGAAATCGATGAGTGCCAGCAACGCCCGCCAGGGCATCCTGTCCCTGGCCGTGAAGGACAAAGCCGCGCTGTACAGCGCGTACATGCCGTTCGTGAAGAACGGCGGCATCTTCGTGCCCACGCCCAAGCGCTACTTCCTCGGCGACGAGGTCTTCCTGCTGCTGACCCTGCCCGATTCCAGCGAGCGCCTGCCGGTGGCCGGCAAGGTGATCTGGGTGACCCCGGCAGGGGCGCAGGGCAACCGTACCGCGGGCATCGGCGTGCAGCTGGCCGACGGCGCCGAAGGCGAGGGCGTGCGGCACAAGATCGAGACCCAGCTGGCCGGCCTGACCAGCTCGGACAAGCCTACCCACACGATGTGAGGCAGCGCCGGGCCACGCCCGGCGGCACGCCTCGAAAACACACGTGAAGACGGATGTGAAAACTGTTGACGGCCTCTGAAAAGTTCCTATAATGAGCGGCTCAGCAACACACCGGGCGGTTAGCTCAGCGGTAGAGCATTGCCTTCACACGGCAAGGGTCACAGGTTCGATCCCTGTACCGCCCACCATGTTGCAGAACGAAAAAAGCCTCCAGCAATGGGGGCTTTTTTGTTGTCTGATGATGCGTGCCAGCGTCACTGCTGCGGCTGCCATCAGCCGTGCTGATCCAGCAGATCCCGCGCGATCATCGCCGTCGCATCCAACAGGTCGTGGCCGCTACCGGCCTGCACTACAACCGCCAGCAGATTGCGGCCCACCTCGGCATTGCCGCTGGTCAGTTCCATCTCGCCTTCAAAGCACAGATCGGCCAGCCATTCGTGGGCCTGTTGAAGCCCGCGCTTGCGGATGCGGCGAAATTCCGCCAGCAGCTTCGCCTGGCCGGCCTCCTGCTCACCCTCGGCCAGCAGGCCGATGGCACCGCCGTGCGCTGCGCGCCAGATGGCCGGCAGCGGGCGGCCGTTCGCGTCCACCACGTCCGCCGAGAACTGGGCGCAGTACATTTCGTAGCGTTTGCCCGCCGTACTGCGGGGCACGATGCCGGCCTCGGCGAGCAGGCACTCGGCTTCATCCAGTTTTCTGAACTTCAACCGCAGCAGTGCAGGGCGGCTCATCTGTTGGGACAGCGCGTGCTGGTTGGCGGCAAACCATACGTTCCAACCCACGGTTGCGCGGCCTTCCAGTGCGGCCTTGAAGTACTCCAGGTGTTCGGCGTCCATTGCGGCCTCCTGCGATCCCTGCGCGATTGTAGCGGGAGGGCATCCGCGCCGGTCAGTCAGCGCCGGAGAGGCAATGATTCGCCTCACGCACCAGTTGTCGCGCGGCCACGATCAGTCCGTCGGTGTGGAAAGCGCCCAGCTGTTCGTCCGGGCTGCCCTCGTTGCGCGCACGGTCGGCAGCCTGCAGCAGATCGAGCAGTGCGCTGAGCCCGGACAGCGAGCGGCGCAGCGAGGCGTGATTGCTGGCAACGAGGGTGAGGCTGTTGCACGGCTGTCCGTCATCGCCGTCGGCGCGGCTGATGGCATTGAGGTACGTGAAGAAGGCAGGCGACTGCACGGGCAGACTCTGTTCGTGCAAGGCGCACTCGATCTCGCGTGCGAGGTCCTCGGGCACGTCGGCGGCGATGTCGCCGATCAGGGCGTGCAGACGGGGATGGACAGCGGTGCGGTTGGTCATGGCGAAACCCTCACTGGCGTGGGGCCACCTTCCGAAGCGAAGGTGGCGGACGGTGCGGGTTGGCGTACCAAGGCAAACGAACTTCCACCGAGAGGAAGGCCTGGCGGATCTTGCGATCCCCACGCACCGGCCGCCATTGAAGGCAATCGATGCATTCTCTCTGCTGCGGCGTGAACCGCAGCGGTGGAAGTTCGTTCGTTTATTCGAGACGCCAATCCCGGCCAAGGCACTTTGCCTCGGCGGGGCCATCATCGAACTGCCCGAATGGACAAGTCAGTAAGGAAATTTGCATTGAAACGGCGACAACGCAGGTGGTTCCAGTTATGTGAGCCAGTACCGCACTCGAGTGTACGCTGGGGCAAGCCGGGCACTATCGATCTGTGTACGTGACGAGGCTCGCTGATCCGGCTGAGGCAAATGCGTCAACGTGCGATGGTTCACCCTCCCGAGGGAGGGTGATGTTGCGCTACAAGCTGGATGTGCTCTCGTTCAACATAAGATGCGCAAACGATGCGTACCAGTCGATATCAACACGGCTGTAGACGTGCGCATCGCATTCATTCAGTGCTGTGGAGTGATAGGTGTCGAGCAGAATGAAGTCATCGCCCATCTGAGGCGTGCCGCTTACCTGAATGGCGCGGTCCAGGTGGTATTCGAACGCTTCCACCACCGGATCTACAACCAACTCCCGACGAATCTGCACGATCTCCTCGTTGTCCTGCCCAAACGGTCGGATCAACTCGACGGGCAACAGGATGTCGATGAAGCGTCCTGGCATCGCGAAGCCATTGCTGACCTTCAGGAAATCGCGATAGCTCTTTGGCAATCTGACGCCAAGGCGATTTTCAGCATCAACGATGGCCTTTTCACTGGCACCGGGCACACCACACCAATCGAGGGTTCCGGTCAGCGCGCGTCGGGCGACATCTGCCATGGGACTGTCCGGGTACTGCTCTGCGAAGGGTTGCATGCCCATGTCAATTTCTGGCGCGGCGAGCCGTTCTTCCAGTGTGGATAGAACGCCTTGATTGAGGCGGGTGAGAAGGTCGAGCCACGCAGCTGCGCCCGAAGGCACGGGAGGTTGTTTGGTTGATGTGTTCACAGGAGGATCATCCAAAGGGAAGGGTAGCTGGATGTGAGCAGAGCATTGCTACTTGCTGGCGTACTCAGGCGTGCCGTTGCAGATAGGCCAGTGCATTCCTCATCTCCGCATCCATACCGAACGGGTCCGACGGGCCGATGTGCCCCAGGTTGAACATCGACGGTTCAACGCCTTCACTTCCCGCACGGTCATCAAGCAGGATGAAATCCCACCTGTCGTTGGGCGGTCCGGAGATCTGCAGGGTGTTCTCAAGCCGGCCTTCCAGCAGATCGGGGACTTCATTCTCCAGCCCGTCCAGCATTTTTTTCCAGAATGCGGCCACGTCCGGATAGTTCACGCCGAGCGGTTGCACCAGCTCAATCGGAAGGTAGGAGGTGATTGCCCTGCCCGGGAGCAGGAAGCCGTTGGATACTTCAAGGAAGCGTCGATACTCAGCGGGGAGCTGGATGCCCAATCGATGTTCCGCCCGTTCAATCTGAGCGGGCGTTGCAGGTGGAAGTCCGAGCCACTCAGCTTTGCGTGCCATTGCATCGGTGGCGAGAGCGGATATCGGATGCTCTGGATATCGGTCGACCAACTGGCTCAGTCCAAACCCAAACGGCGATGGGTCGCTGTCATGTGGGATGGACGCGAGGCAGGCCCGGTTGATCTCGCGGAGCAGTTCGTTCCATTCATCATGCGTCATGACATCACTCTTTGATGGATAACCAGAATGATTCGCCGTCCAGAATCCTGGCGTGGGTGCAGTAGAAGCCCTTGAGAAGGCCGCCGACGCGCTTGTTGTCCGAGGCGTCGATGTACTTCACCGACACGTTCTCCGCCGGGCTCTGTGCGGCGCCCTGCCGGGTTGCCGCGAAGGGGTATTCATCGCAGTTCAGGCCGGGAGCAGCTGAGCCTGGGAATCGTTGCCGACACAGTTCAACCGAGGCGGCGCGATTCTTCTCGATTTCTGTGATGGCAACCTGCCGTGTCAGCGCTGAGCCTCGAAGCGCCGGATCGGGATTCCACCTTCCGGGGTTGCCCGGCAGGCTGTCCAGGGCGCTCTTGATATGCTGGGCCGACTCATCAACGTCCGGATTGCTTGTCTGCAATTCGAAGACTGCGGGATACGTTGAGAATCGACAACCAGAGTACTGCTTTGTGGCCAGCCTTTCACACCGCAGTTCCGGTGCCGACATCTCGATCGGCGTCTGGTCCACATTGAAACGCGTCAGGATCAGCTGGGTGTTCTGGCTGGTGCGTCCATCCTCGGTGTCCATACCGAGCGTCGCAGCAAAGTCATAGGCACCTTGCCCGCCGATGGTGATCGTCTGGAACTGTTGCTTCTCGGTACAGCTGCCGCAGTACAGGAAGGGCGCCATCGTCAGCCCCTTGGATGCCTCACCCACAACATCCCGGATGTCCACACGTACGCGATGCGTCCAGGTGGTGCCGGTGCGTGGAAGGTAAGCGTAGTCGTACATCGTGATGTCCGAATACTCCTCTGCGCCGATGTCGGTGTTGTAGGACACGTAGCGCGCAGTTCGCTTGACGCAGTAGTGCCGCCGCGACCCTGCCGCCTCCTCCTCGTCCTTGTCGGTGGCATCTTTGCAGAGCTCCTCGAACGAAGGCTCTTCGTTGCGCATGTCCGCTTCGTACCGATCAAGTTCGGCGAAGGACATGGTGGCGATCATCTGCGCGTCGCTGGGGCAGTCATCGTCCTGCTGCGCGTGTGCGGTGAACGCGCACAGCGTCGCAGCCAGGGCCAGTGGTGTCAGTTTCATCCGGATCTCCTTGGGTTGGACAGGTCGCCGGCAGAAGGTGCCGGTGGCCCTTGATGCGCTTGCCCACAGGAGAAGGAGGGTAGGAATACCCCGGCCGTCGGTCGGGGCGTGATACCGGGCACGGCCCGTATGTGGCTTCGATCACTGGCGCGCGGGTGGTCAGTCACGTTGGCCTGCTCACGCCAGACCCGATGCGACAGCCGCGCACCCTTGCGGAGTGCCCTGCAGCGTGCTCCCATCGGCCGGGACACTTCGCCGCGTCTCCGGAGCCCCACCATGCCGCTCGCCCGCATCGATCTCCGCAAAGGCCAATCCGCCGACTACCTGCAGCGCGTCGGCGAGGCCATCTACCAGGCCATGCGCGCTGTCGGCGTGCCCGAGAACGACCGCTTCCAGATCTTCCAGGAGCACGACGCCGCCACCCTGGTCTACGACCCCAGCTATCTGGGTGTGCAGCGCTCCGACGATTTCATCTGCATCCAGATCACCTGGAACGAGGGCCGCACCCTGGAGCAGAAGAAGGCGCTGTACGCGGGCATCGCTGACGGCCTGCATGCGGCAGTGGGCATCCGCCGCGAGGACGTGTTCATCAATCTGGTGGAAGTGAAGAAGGAGAACTGGTCGTTCGGACATGGCGTTGCCCAGTACGCGACGTGAGGCGCCTGCGTCACCCTGTCGCAGGGGCAAAACCCTGAACGTGGTCCAAGGTTGCGGCGCCGCGCCGTAGAATGCCCGGGTGCACCGCCCCCGATTCCACCGCCGGTTCCAGGCCCTGGCATGGCTTGCCCTGCTGCTGGTGCTGCTTGCCCCGCTGGTGAGCCGCTGGGTGGCGCATGGCCGCGTGGCAGCGGCGGTGCCGGTGGCGGCGATGGATCATTCGCTGCATGCGCAGCACACGATGGAAGGCCATCACGACCATCATGCGATGGCGACGCCGCACGGTGAGGCCGCGAAGAATCCGCCCGCCGATCCACACGCCGATCATGAAATGGGCGTGGATTGCGATTACTGCCTGATCGCTGCGCGGTTGATCACCCTGCTGGTGGCGGCATTCCTGCTGCTGGTGCCCTTGGCGCCGGTCTGCCGGGCGCGGCTGGGCGCTGTGCTGGCAGTGCCCGCGCGCCTGGCGGGAACCCTCGGGGCGCGGGGACCACCGGCGGCATCGGTGGGCTGAGCCGCGCACGCGGCCGTGCATTCCCTCTGATGGAAGCCGCCAGGCATGGCCTGGCGCTACCGCGTGCGCTTTCCTTCCTGCTGCCCCGCAGTGCGGGGTGGCATTGCATGCCGTGAAAAAATGAAAAGACATCCGAAGCGCGTTGCCCTGTGTTGGGCGACGCTGCCGGCGCTGTGCGCCTGCGCCCTCCCTGTTGCACCTGCCCGTGCCGAAGCGGCGGGCCCGACCACCCTCGACACCGTACGCGTGGTCGATACCCGGCACGGTGCGCTGTCGGCCACCCCCGGCGCAGGTTCCGCGCTGGGCCTGAACGTGTTGCAGACACCCGCGGCGCTCACCGTGATCGACCGCGACCAGCTGGAGCAGCGCGGTGATTCCAGCCTCAACGATGCGATCAGCCGCGCGGGTGCGATCAGCGCGATGCCGCATCCGGGCAATGGCCTCAGCGCGCTGTCCAGCCGGGGTTTCACCGATGGGGCGTCGGTGATGCGCCTGTACGATGGCCTGCGCCAGTACGGCGGCGTGGGCATCACCTTCCCGTTCGATACCTGGTCCATCGAGCGCATCGAAGTGCTGCGCGGGCCGGCCTCGGTGATCCACGGCGACGGTGCGATCGGCGGTGTGATCAACATCGTGCCGAAGAAGCCTTCGCGCGGTGCCGTCGAGAACGAGATCAGCGTGACGGTGGGCAGCGAGGACACCGCGCGCTTGGGCTTCGGCAGCGGTGGCGCGCTGACGCCCGAGCTGGCCTACCGGCTGGATGTGAGCGGCAACTACAGCGGCGGCTGGGTGGACCGTGGTCGCAACAGTGACGCGACTTTCTCCGGGGCATTGCTGTGGCAGCCGCGTACCGACCTGCAGCTGACGCTCACCCATGCGCAGGGCTACCAGCAGCCGACGCGCTACTTCGGCACGCCGCTGGTGGATGGCCGGCAGTGGGGCGCACTGCGCCACCGCAACTACAACGTGGAAGACAGTGACATCCGCTTCCGTGACCGCTGGACCCAGCTCGATGCACTGTGGACGCCGAACGCGAAGGTGGAGTGGCGCACCCGCGTCTACCAGATCGACAGCCAGCGCGATTGGCGCAACGCCGAGGCCTATGTCTACAACCCGCGTACCGGCCTGATTGACCGCTCGGGCAACACCCAGATCACCCACAACCAGGACCAGACCGGGCTGACCTCGACGCTGCGCGTGCAGGGTGAGGTGGGCGGTCTTGCCAACAGTTTCGCGGTCGGAATGGATGCCAACCGTGCGCATTTCAAGCACACCAACAATACCTATGCCGGCAGTTCCGGTCCGGTCGATCCGTTCCATCCGGTGCCGGGGCAGTTTGCCAGCGATGCGCCGAACCTGCCGCGCTACCGCAACAGTGCCGAGCAGTACGCACTGTTCGTGGAAGACCGGCTGGCCCTGAGCGAGCGCTGGTCGGTACTGGGCGGGCTGCGCCACGACCGCGCGCGCATCGATCTTACCGATCTGATCAGCGGCCAGAGGGCATTCTCGAAGACCTACAGCAGCACCGGCTGGCGAGCAGGCACGGTATTCGCGCTGCAGCCGACGCTGAGCCTGTACGCGCAGTATTCGCAGGCGGCCGACCCGGTCAGCGGCCTGTTGATGATCAGTCCGGCCAACGGTGCCTTCGACCTGGCCAAGGGGCGTCAGGTCGAAGTCGGCCTGAAGCAGGCCTTCGACGGTGGCGAGTGGACGCTGGCGGCGTACCGGATCCGCAAGACCGGGCTGCTCAGCCGTGATCCGCTGCTCCCGGATCGTCGGGTGCAGGTGGGCGCGCAGACTTCGCGCGGAATCGAGGCGTCCTTGAACTGGAATTTCGCGCCGCAGTGGACGCTCGATGCCAACGCGACGGTGCTGAAGGCCGAGTTCGAGGACTTCCTGGAAGCCACCGGTTCGCCGGCCGTGCTGGTCTCGCGCGATGGCAACGTGCCGCCGAACGTGGCCGAGCGGCTGGCCAATGTGTGGCTGAGCTGGCAGTTCCTGCCGTACTGGACCGTGGCCGGCGGTGCGCGTTACGTCGGCAAGCGCTACGCCGACAACGCCAATACCCTGGAGCTGCCGGGCTACAGCACCACCGATCTGGCGCTGACCTGGCAGGCGGCACCGCGCACGCGGGTGAGCGCGCGCCTGTTCAACGTGTTCGACAAGGCGTACTACGCGACGGCGTACTACACCAGCACGCAGTGGCTGCTGGGCGCGGACCGCCGCGTCGAATTCACCCTCGATCACCGCTTCTGAGGACGCACGCCATGTCGCTGCGATCCACTGCCAAGCGCTGGACCTACCTGGTGCACCGTTGGCTGGGCATCGGCGGATGCCTGCTGATGCTGCTGTGGTTTGTCAGCGGCATGGTGATGCTGTTCGTCGGCTACCCGAAGCTGACGCCCGGCGAGCGGCTGGCGGCGTTGCCGGTGCTGGGCGAGGCGCATGGGCTGCTTGGACTGTCGGCGTTGCCAGCGGCCGTGCAGGCTGAGCCGGAAAGCGTGGCGCTGACCACGCTGCGTGGCGAGCCCGCCTATGTGGTGCGTAGTGGCAACCACGTGGGAGCCTGGTCGGCGCGTACCGGGCAGGTCCTGCTGCCGGTATCGGCACAGCGCGCCGAAGCCTCGGCGGCGCAGTTTGCCGGCGGCCCGGCATTCGTGGGTGCGATGCGCGTGGATGAGGACCGCTGGACGCATTCGCGTGCGCTGGATGCGCATCGGCCGCTGTACCGGGTCGAGGTGGGCGGTGCGCGGCCGGGTGACCTGTACGTGTCTTCGCGCACCGGCGAGGTGGTGCTGGATGCACCGCATGCGCAGCAGCGCTGGAACTATGTGGGCGCTTGGCTGCACTGGCTGTACTTCCTGCGCATGCAGTCGGTGGACCCGGTGTGGACGTGGGTGGTGATCGTGCTGTCAGCACTGTGCACGGTGGCGGCGGTGAGCGGCATCGTGGTGGGTCTGTTGCGCTGGCGCTTCCGTGGCACCTATCGTTCGGGCGCGAAGACGCCGTACGTCGAGCCGTGGATGCGCTGGCATCATCTGATCGGTCTGACGGCTGCGGCGTTCGTGTTCACCTGGATCTTCAGCGGGCTGATGTCGATGAATCCGCTGGGCGTGTTCAGCAGTACGCGCGTGGCGATCGACACGGCGCAGTATCGCGGCGGTGCGGTGGTAGTGAATGGCCCACTGGGCGAACCGGCAGCGCTGCTGGCTGCGGCCCATGGTGGGCTGTTCATGCCGGTGGAGATCCAGTGGCGGCGCATCGGCGGTGAGCTGTTCGCGCTGTTGCTGGACGGGCAGGGCGATACGCGCATCGTATCCGCAGACGAAGGGCATCTCCGGATGATGCCGCTGCTGCCGGTGGCATGGCTGCAGCAGAAGGCGCAGGCGATGTCTGCCGCGCCGATGCATCGGTTCGCACTACTGCATGCAGCGGATGCCTATTTCTATCCACGTGCGCCGGAGGCGATGAACGGCGCGGCGGTGCGCCGCTTCCCGGTGGCGGTGGCGGACTTCGGTGATGCCGAGGCGACGCGCGTCTACTTCGATCTGGCCAGCGGCGATCCACTGCTGATCCTGGGGCATCGTGAGCGCGTCGGGCGCTGGCTGTTCTACTTCCTGCACAGCTGGGACCTGCCGGCAATGCTGCGGCAGGAGACGGCCCGGTTGGGCGTGCTGCTGCTGTTGAGCACCGCCGGCACCGCGCTGTGCGCGACGGCTACGGTGATCGGTTATCGACGATTGCGGATGAAGGTCCGGCGTCGGCGCCGTTGATGCCGCGCGCTACACCCGCAGCCAGCGCGTGGACACCGCCACCAGCAGCAGCGCGATGGCCACACCGATGAATGCAGCGATCAGGCCGAAATGACTGGCGGCGAAGCCGATGAGTGCCGGGCCGGCAAGAATGCCGGCAAAGCCCAGCGTGGACACGGCGGTGATCGCCAGCGCGCCGGGCATGCGGGTCTGGTGGCCGGCCAGCGAGAACAGCGCCGGCGCGATGTTGGCGCAGCCGAGGCCGACCAGCACATAACCGGCCAGTGAGACCTGCCAGGGCGTGACAAGCGTCAGCACCAGCACGCCACTGGCCGCGAGCAGGCCACCGAACACGATGGCGCGTTCGCGTCCCACCCGCGCCACCAGTGCATCGCCGAGCAGGCGGGCCACGGTCATGGTCAGGGTGAAGATCACATAGCCGATGCCTGCCATGCGCGCATCGACGTTGCGCACGTCACTGAGAAAGACCGCGCTCCAGTCCAGCATCGCGCCTTCGCCGAGGAACGCGACGAAGGCCAGCACGCCGATGAACAGCACGATGCCGTGCGGCATGGCCAGCATCGGCGTGTCGTGCGGCATGCGCTCGCGGTGCCAGTACGACGCCGACAGCAGCATCGCCAGCAGCATCGCGGCCACGCCGATCAGCACCGACGCCAGCGGTGGCAGCTGCAGGGACAGCAGTACGGTCATCATCGCCGCACCCAGGAAGCCGCCGATGCTGAAGAAGGCATGGAAGCCGGACATCATCACACGCCGCGCTTCGCGCTCGACTACCACGGCCTGCACGTTCATCGTGCAGTCCATCGCGCCTACCGCGGCACCGAACACGAACAGCACCAGGCCCAGCAGCCACGGTGAACCGGCCAGGGCCAGGCCCGGCACGGTGAGGCAGATCAACAGCGTACTGGCAACCATCACCCGGCGGCAGCCCAGCCGTGCTGCCAGAACGCCCGCCACTGGCATTGCCAGCAGCGAACCGGCACCCAGGCAGAGCAGCACCAGGCCGAGCGTGGCGTCGTTGAGGTCCGCGCGTGCCTTGGCGAACGGTACCAGCGTCGCCCACAGTGCGGTGGCGAAGCCGGGAATGAAGAATGCAGCGCGGGTCGCGTGCTGTTCGGCACGCGCGCGGTAGGCAACGGACATGGGCGGTTCGGTCAGGGCGGGGTGGGGTGCACCGCAATACCGGCAGCGAGGAAGCGCGCTGCCAGTGCGGGCGGGGCTGATGTGGTCAGCACCAGGTCGTCGATCTCGTCGAGGCCGGCGATCTGCCAGTGGCCACGGGCACCGAGCTTTTCGGTGGTGGCCGCGATAATGACGCGGCTGCTGCAGGCCACCATGGCGCGCTTCAATGTGGCTTCTTCGGCGTCCATCGCCCACACACCAGTGTCGCCGTCCACCGCGCACGGGCCGGGCAGGTACACGTCGGCGCGCAGGCGCTGCACCTGGGCCAGTGCTTCGGCACCGACCGCCCCGCCGCCACTGGCCAGGCGTCCGCCGATCAGCTGCACGGAAGTGCCTTCATGCACGCTGGCGGCGGTGGCGATCTGCGGCGCGTTGGTAATCACCGTCAGTGCCAGTTCGGGCGGCAACTGCTGGGCGATGGCCAGGTTGGTCGAACCGGCATCGAGCAGCACCACCTGGCCAGGTTGCAGCAGGGCACAGACGCGCGCGGCCAGTTCGGCCTTGTCGCCACGATCGCGGGTGAGCCGCTCGCGCAGCGGGCGCTCCTTCGGCGGCGGCAGCACGGCGCCGCCGTAGACGCGCTGGCACAGGCCTTGGGCGGCCAGTTCACGCAGGTCGCGGCGGATCGAATCTTCGGAGACGCCATAGCGGCGCGCCAGTTCCGCAGCGATCACGCGGCCCTGCTGGCGCAGTTCCTCGAGGATCTGCCGGGTACGTTCGGCGGGGAGGGGGCTGGAATCGGCGTTCATGGGGAAAGTGTGCATATTCGTGCATGAACATGCAACAACATGCATCCGGGTCGACGCGCGGGAGCCCCTTCTCCCGGGCGGCCCTGGAAAAGTGCGAGGTGCGGGGCCGGCCGGGCGAGCGCCGGCTCTGCAGGTTCATCACGCCGCGTAGGCGACCCAGCCCTTGAAGATGAATCCGGCGTAGAACAGCTCGATGTCCTTGAAGCCTGCCTCCTGCAGCACGTCCACCTCCTGTTCCGGCGACAGCAGCGGCAGGCGCTCGGCGATGGCGGTGATCGCGCGCTGTGCATCCGCACGGGCAATGCCGGAGGCCTCGCCGAAGGCCGCATAGCGCCTCAACCAGCGCAGCTTCGCCTCCGGCTCCTGCGGGACGCTGTGGTGGGCCACCACCAACGGCGCGCCCGGACGCAGCCGCCTGCGCAGTTCGCGCAGGGTATGCCGGCGCTGGTCGATATCGAGGAAGTGCAGGGTCAGCAGGCAGCTGGCGCCATCGAAGATCGTGGCCGGGGCATCCTCGATGTAGCCCTCCAGCAGCTCCACGTGGTTCATCCGTGTGCCGAGCGTTTCGCGGGCCAGCGCCAGCATCGGGCCAGCCGGATCGACGCCGAGCATGCGCCAGTGGGGGTGGGCGTCAGCGAAGGCCTTCAGCTCCAGGCCGCCACCGGCGCCGAGCACCAGCACGTGGCCGTGCTCGGGCACGTGCTCGGCCAGCAGCAGGTGGGCCATCTGTTGCAGACCGAGGAATCCAGGTACCTGCCGCAGCGGGCCCTCGTGATAGCGGGCCGCAGCCTGGGGATCGGAGAACGAAGGCATCCGGAGGCGACCTGCAGCAGGAGGGGAATTATCACTGTAGCGCAGGCGTCAAGAGGTGCCGTCCAGTCCGCGATGCGGCTGCGGCGTGGTGCGCGCGCACGCCTTCGCAGCCTGTCATCGTGGCGTCGTCGATGCCTCACGCCGGCTATGCAGGCCAGCGTCCACGCTTGATCGTCCCCGCCCCCACGGACACCGACCATGTGGCTGCTTGATCATCTCTGGCCTGTACGCCGGCCCGCGCCTCCGCCGCGCCCCGTTCAAGCAGAGTCCGCGCCACGCCGGCCCTGGCGCAAACGCCCCGCGCGGGCCGGCCGCAGCGGCATGGCGCCCTGGCAGAAGGTCGCCGCGCCGTCACGCCGTACCCGGCACTAGGCGGGGCGGTCGGCCGGATGGTTCACGCCATCGCTGACCGGGATCACGCCCAGCGCGAAGGGATCGATGCCCTCCAGGCAGGCGACGTTGTAGCCGTACTGGTCGGGGTTCGAACGCCGGCGGTGGTGGGTGTAGATGCCGCACACATCGCAGAAGTAATGCTCGGCCACATGCGTGTTGAACTGGTACAGCCGCAGATGGTCCCGCCCTCGCACCACCTGCAGCCCGGCGAGGGCGACGCTGGCGGCGATGGCGCCGCGGCGGCGGCACATCGAACAGTCGCAGCGGCGCGGGTCGACGATGCCGTCCGGCAGGTCCAGGAGCAGTTCGACCGTACCGCAATGACAGCGGGCGCTGTGCTGGGGTTGGACCGCAACACCGGCCACGGAAGTAATGCCCATCGATGCTCCTGGAAGAGGGAACGGTATGCAGAAAACGGCGTTGCAGACGGTGCACCCACCAGCCTGAACGGGCCGTAGATGCCAGGGCGAACCCGCTTGTGGCTAACTATGCGCCCCCGGGACCGCGACAGGATGCCAGTGAAAGCCGCAGGACGTTGGATGACAGGAAGTGTGATGGTGCTGCTGGCACTGTGGGTGGCTGGCCTGCTGCTCTATCAGCTGCCGGGGCCGGGCTGGCTGGCGTCGGCCGTGGCGGCATTGTGGTTGCTGTCCGCCCTGTGGGCGTCCTGGCGGGTCGTCCGTGGCCATGGGACGCGACGGCTCGGTATGGCCTTCGGTGTTGCGCTGGCCCTGGCGCTGGGGTGGTGGATGCTGCTGACCCCGCGCCAGGACCGCGAGTGGGCCGATGACGTGGCGCAACGCCTGCACGTGGTCTCCTTCGATGGGCGGCATGTGGTGCTGGACAACGTGCGCGATTTCACCTGGCGCAGCGAAACCGACTATGACGCGCGCTGGGTGCGCCGCACGTACGACCTGGACCAGCTGCGTTCGGCCGACCTGGTGCTTTCGTACTGGATGGGGCCGGCGATCGCCCACACCCTGATTTCGTTCGGCTTCGACGATGGCCGCCATGTCGTGTTCTCGCTGGAGATCCGCAAGGAACGCGGGGAATCGTTCTCGGCACTGGGGGGATTCTTCCGCAAGTTCGAGATGACCCTGGTGGCCTCCGAAGAGACCGACATCATCCGCACGCGTACCAACGCGCGTGGCGAGGATGTCTATCTGTACCGCCTGCATGGCATGGACCGCGCACAGTTGAAGGAACTGTTCGCTGCCTACATCGCGCAGGCACGCGAGCTGGATGCGAAGCCCGGCTTCTACAACACGCTGACCAGCAACTGCACCACCATCGTCTTCGATCTGGCCAGGCATATCGCGCCGCGGTTGCCGCTGGACTACCGCCTGCTGCTGTCCGGCTATCTGGCCGAGTACGCGCAGGAGGTCGGCGCATTGACGCCGGGGGTGCCGTACGCAGTGCTGCATGCCAAGGGCCGGATCACCCAGCGCGCGCTGGACCTGGGTGACGGCGGCAACTTTTCCACCGTGATCCGCCAGGGCGTGCCCGGCACCGAGCAGGACCCGCAGTGATGCTCATGTCCGTACTTTCCCGCTGGCAGCGCGTGCTGCCGGCGTCGCTGGCGATCCTGATGCTGCTGGCCGGCAGCGGCTGCGCGATGGTCACCGTCAAGCAGGTGAAATCCAGTGACTCGCTGGTCAACAAGCGTGCCGATGTGCTCAACACCGGCAGGCTCAGCCCGGCGGCCCGCGAAACGCTGAGTGCAGCCGGGCTGGATGAGTCGCAGTGCGAGAAGGACTTCGTGGTCTGTCGCAGCACGCTGTTGATGACCGACGATCTCAACGTCGAACAGCGGCTGTCCGCGTTGTCGGAGCTGTGGGTGAAGGCAGCGCTGGCGCTGACTCCGAAGAAGACGGCGGCGGGCGACCCACCGATGAGCGATGCGGCACTGGATGCATGGCTGGAAGCGGCGCGCTATGCCTACGCCTACCTGTTCTACAGCGGCCGTTCGCCGTCCGATCGGGCGTTCGAGGACCGGCAGACGCAGGTGCGCGACTACTACAACTATGCAGCCGAGAAGGCCGCGGTGGTTCTGTTCGTGCGGGCGCGCGCCGCCGCGCTCGCCGGCGAGGACTATACGAAGCCGATCACGGTCGGCAGCTGGTCGCTGGCCTCCAACTACCAGCAGCTGGCCCTGAAGAGCATTCCCGCGCAGCTGGTACCCGCCGGTACGGTCAGCTTCGTCGGCCTGCGCAGTACCTATCGACGCGACGGTTTCGGTGCGGAGCTGGTGATGGTGATGGACCCGCCGAAGCTGGTCACTCCGGCGGTCTCCGCAGATGGCCCGAAGGCGGACGGCGGGCAGGACGACGACAGCGATGCGCGTCGTGGTCGCCGCCATCGCCACGATGATGCGGTGCCGGAGTTCAGCGAGATGTCCTCGATCAACGTCACCGCGCTGCTGCGCTTCGAGGGCAGCACGCTGGAGGACGTGATGCGCACCCGCCGGGTCGAGCTGGACGCCTATTCGCCCGAAGCGACCGAGCGCATCACCCTGCACGGCGAGCAGGTGCCGCTGGCCGGCAACTTCACTGCCGCCTACGGCCTGTGGCTGGCGCAGAGTGGCTTTGCCCGGCAATCGCTGCGCACGCTGTTCGGCATGAGCGAGGGTATCGGTGAGCCGCATATCTACCTGATGCAGCCGTGGGATCCGAACCGCCGCATCATCTTCATGCTGCATGGCCTGGCCAGCAGCCCGGAAGCGTGGGTGAACCTGGCCAACGAGATCATGGGCGATCCCGAGCTGCGCCAGCAGTTCCAGGTGTGGCAGGTGTACTACCCGACCAACGCGCCGATCGCGCTGAACCGCTATGAGATCGCCACTGCATTCAACGATACGCTGAAGCATTTCGACCCGGATGGCAGCACGCGCGCCTCGAAGGACATGGTCTACATCGGTCACAGCATGGGCGGCGTGTTGGCCCGCCTGCTGGTGAGCGACTCGGGCGATGTGCTGTGGAACGACCTGCTGGCCAACTATGACCTGAAGGGTGAACGACTGAAGCGGGTGCAGAACAAGCTGGGACCGCTGCTGCACTTCAAGGCGCAGCCGAATGTGGAACGAGCGATCTTCATCGCCGCTCCGCATCAGGGCACCGACATCGCCGGCAACAGGGTCGGCCGCCTGATCGGCCGCCTGGTGCGCCTGCCCCTGACCATCCTGGGCAAGTTCGAGGATGTGTTCCTGGCGCTGGCGCAGGCCGAGCAGCAGGTTGACGGTACCGCCAAGCCGAAGATTCCCAACAGCATCGACAACCTCAAGGCCAGCGATCCGTTCGTGAAGGCGGCCGCGCAGCTGCCGATCGAAGCGGGCCTGAAGTACCACTCGATCATCGCCCAGCGCAAACCGGAACTGCCGTTGGAGAAATCCGACGATGGGCTGGTGCCGTACTGGAGCGCGCACCTGCCGGGTGCGCTGTCGGAGAAGGTCATCATCTCCGGTCACAGCGTGCAGGAATCGCCGCAGGCCGTGCTGGAAGTGCGCCGCATCCTGCACCGGGACATCGATGATGTGGGTGCGGCGGCCACGCCATGACCGCACTGATCGCCGGGCCACGCCCGGCCGAATCAACCGGTGGCGTTACACCCGGCGTGCAATCAGCGTGGACAGCAGAGCCAGGCCCAGGGTGATCGCCAGGCACAGCACGTAGCCGGTGTGCGGCCTGTCGTCCACGAACAGGGCAAACAGCGCGCCGGAGACGGCCAGTGCGGTGGTGACCGCCAGCGCCTCGCTCAACTGCAGCGCCGAAGTATTGGCTCCCTGTTCGTGAGGTGCCGAAAGGGAAAGGGTCAGTACCGAAAGACTGGCGTAGATCATGCCCATGCCGAAGCCGGTCAGCGTCCAGCCGATCAGGGCCACCGGCAGCGGTACCGTGCGGAACAGCACCGCCAGCGTGGCCGCGATACCGATCGCCATCAGCGGCGTTCCCGCGCGCAGCAGCTGCTGGCGTGACCAGCCATTGCGCTGGTGGCCCTGCAGCCACGACCCGGCGAACCAGCCCAATGCTCCCAGGCTCAACACCGCGCCGGCCCCGCTGGGTGACAGCCCGCGCTCGCGCTGCAGCAGCAGTGGCAGGTAGGCCTCGCAGGCGAAGAATGCCGCAGCGGCGATGCCGCGCAGGGCGATCACACTGGGCAGGCCGCGATGCAGGCGCAAGGTGCCGGCGGGCAGCAGCCGCTGTACGCAGAACAGCAGCGCGAGCATCGCCACAGCGATGCACAGCACTGCCGCCATCCCTTGCTGCTGCCCGCCGAGATACAGCAGCAGCGCTGCCAGCGACGCGCCGCTGGCCCAGCGCACCACCCGGCTGCGATTGCCGCTGTCGCCCGCAGGCGAGGGCTGCAGGCGTGACAGTGCAGGTCGCAGCAGCAATGCAGCGGGTAGCGCCAGCAGCGGCACGGCCAGGAACACCCAGCGCCAGCCCAGGTGCTGCACGATGAGCCCGCTCGCAGCCGGGCCGATCATCGACGGCACCACCCAGCCGGCGGAGAACGCTGCGAACACCTTCGGGCGCAGCGATTCGGGGTAGGTACGGCCGACCATCACATACAGCGAGACCGAGATCGCACCCGCGCCCAGGCCCTGCAGCAGCCGCCCGGCCACCAGTATCCCCATGTGCGTGGCCAGGCCGGCCAGCAGCAGGCCCAGCACGAAACACGCCAGGCCCCACCACAGCGGCCGCGCCGGCCCGTGCCGGTCGGCCCAGAGGCCAGCGAGTGTCATGCCGATGACGCTGGTGGCGAGGGTGCCGCCGAAGGCCAGCGCGTACAGGCGAAGCCCATCGAGCGCGGCGGCGACGGTGGGCATGGCCGCGGCCACCGCCAGCGCTTCGAAGGCATGCAGCGAGACCAGGGCGACCATGCCCAGGGTGGTCGCACGATAGCGCGCGGAGAGGATGGAGGTTTCGGCAGGAGGGGAGGCGTCGGCAGCGGATGGAGTCGGGGTCATGCGGAAAGTCTGGGAGGCCGCGCTTGTCATCCGGCGGCGAAGACCGCAGCATGACACCTGAACTATAGTTGAGGTCAAGCAATGGTGTCGCAGGAACTGAGTGTGGGTGAGGTGTCGCAGCGCAGCGGCGTGGCCGTATCCGCACTGCACTTCTATGAGCGCAAGGGCCTGATCAGCAGCCTGCGTACCTCGGGCAACCAGCGCCGCTTCAGCCGCGACGTGCTGCGCCGGCTGGCGGTGATACGCGTTGCACAGCGCGTGGGCATGCCGCTGGAGGCGGTGGCGCGCGCTTTCGAAAGCCTGCCGCAGGGCAGGGCACCGACCAAGGCCGACTGGGCCACGCTGTCTGCACGCTGGCGGACCGAGCTGGATGAGCGCATCCACATGCTGCAGCTGCTGCGTGACGAGCTGACCGGGTGCATCGGTTGCGGCTGCCTGTCACTTAAGCGCTGCCGGCTGGCCAACCCCGACGATGTCCTCGGGGAACGCGGTGACGGTCCGATGCGCTGGGGCTGAGGCCCCGGCACATCGGAGGGCGCGCCAGGCTGGATCATGCATCACCAGACGGTGATCGTTTCACCGCTCAGGATGCCTTCCACCGCGCGCTGGTACGCCAGTGCCGCGCGCTGGGCGGTCACCGCTTCAAAGCCGGGGAAGTAGGGCGCGTAGGCATCCATTGATTCGACCAGCACATTCGGGCTGACGACATTGATGCGCAGCCCGCGGGGCAGCAGCTCCAGGGCCGCTGCGCGCACGAATCCTTCCAGCGCGGCGTTCACCGAGGTTGCATTGACGCCATCGCGGATCGGCTGGGCACTGACGATGCCGCTGGTCAGGGTGATCGAGCCACCGGCGGTGAGGTGATGCTGGGCGGCCAGTGCCAGCCGTACCTGACCGAGCAGCTTGTCCTGCAGGCCGACGTTGAACCGTTCGGGCGTCATGTCACGCAGAGGACCAAAATGCAGTTTGCCTGTTGTGGAAATCACCGCATCGACCGCGCCGGTGCGGGCAAACAGTTCGTTGACGCTGGCATCGTCGGTCAGATCGACGCGCAGCGTGCCGCTGCTGCGCCCTGCGTCCAGGATCTGGTGCTGCTGGCCGAGCTGGCGCGCGACGGCCTGGCCGAGCGTGCCGGTGGCGCCCACGAGAAGAATCTTCATGACGGTTCCTTGCTTGGGGTAGATGAAGCGCAGTCTGCGCCGTGACGACGCGGTTTGGTAAGCCGCGTATGATTCGCTGATTACTAATCAGGAGTTAGCAATGGACATGCTGCGCTGCATGCAGGCCTTCGTCGCCGTGGCCGAGCGCGGGAGTTTCGCCGCTGCCGCCGAGCACCTGCAGGTGTCTGCGGTGATGGTGGGCAAGTACATCCAGCAGCTGGAAAGCCACCTCGGCACCGCGCTGCTGCAGCGGAACACGCGGCGGCAGCGCCTGACCGAAGCGGGCAGCGCTTATCTGGCCGGTTGCCGGCAGGTGCTGGAACAGGTGCAGCAGGCCGAGGCGGACGTGGCCGGCCTGCAGCTGCAGCCGCGCGGTGTGTTGCGGGTCAGTGCTCCCACCACCTGGGGCAGCTGCGTGCTGGCGCCCCGGTTGGCCGAACTGCTGCGTGCACAGCCGCTGCTGAACATCGAGCTGGATCTGAGCAATCGCCGGGTGGACCTGATCGAAGACGGCTTCGACGCGGCGATCCGGGTCGGTCCGCTGCCCTCGGCGGACATCGTGGCGCGTCCGCTGCCCCCCTATGCGATGAGCCTGTGCGCAGCGCCGTCGTACCTTCGCCGTCGCGGCACGCCGCGGACGCCCGCGGATCTGCAGGGGCACGATTGCCTGAGCCACCTGGCGTGGCGTGGCGGGCACGGTTGGCAGCTGGCCAATGGCGAGCATGTGGACTGGGAGGCACGGCTCACCAGCAATGACGGCTTCGCGCTGCGCGAGGCGGCCGTGGCGGGTGCCGGATTGATTCTGCAACCGACGGCGCTGCTGGCCACGGAGATCGCCGCGGGCCGGCTGAAACCGCTGCTGCGCGACCATCTGCCGGCGCCGCGGCCGATGCACCTGATCTATCTGCCGGACCGTCGCCCGCGCCCGCGCCTGCAGTGCTTCGTCGACTTCGTCATGACCACGTTGGGGCAATGAGCATCGGGGGAGATGGGTCAGATCCTTTACCCCGGCAGAGGGATCTGACCCCAAGGAATCAGTCGTTTGCCGCTGACAGTGCCTGGCCGCGCACCTGTGCGGCGCGCAGCGCGGCATCCACCAGTGCCTCGAAGCCGCCGGCCTGGAAGCTCTCGATCGCAGCCTGGGTGGTGCCGTTGGGCGAGGTCACGCGGCGGCGCAGCTCGGCGGGACTTTCGCCCGCTTCATCGAGCATGCGCGAGGCGCCCAGCAGCGTCTGCACCACCAGCGTGCGTGCGGCGTCGGCGGGAAGGCCCTGGGCGATGCCTGCCGCTTCCATCGCTTCGGCGAGCAGGAACACATAGGCCGGACCGCTGCCGGAGACAGCGGTGACCGAATCCATCAACGGCTCGCTGTCGATCCATACCGTGCGTCCGGCACTGGCCAGCAGGTGCTCGGCCTGGGCGCGCTGCGGTGCATCCACTGCCGGTGTTGCGTACAGGCCGGTGACGCCGGCACCGAGCAGCGCGGGCGTGTTGGGCATCGCGCGCACCACCGGCAACGTGCCGCCCAGCCAGCGCTGCAGCTGCGCGCTGGTGATGCCGGCGGCGATCGAGACCACCAGCGGCCGGTTGTCCTGCGCCAGCGGCTGCAGCGACTGGCAGACGTCGCGCAGAACCTGTGGTTTGACCGCCAGCAGCCAGGTCTGGCCCTGCGCGGCGGCCGCGCTGGCGCTGTCGTGGGTATGCACGCCGAAGTCGCCGGCAAGCGCATCGCGCACGGCGGCGACCGGCTCGGCCACATGGATGCGCGTGGCTGGTACGCCCTGGCGTATCAGGCCGGCGATCAGGCTGCGCGCCATGTTGCCGCCGCCGATGAAGGTGATGGAATCTGCTGCCATGGAAGTCTCCTCGGAATGTCAGGCCGGCCGCGGACGGGCGCCGAACAGGGCGGTGCCGATGCGCACCAGGGTGGCGCCTTCGGCGATGGCCTCGGTGTAGTCGCTGCTCATGCCCATCGAAAGGGTATCGACCTGCGGGAAGCGGTCGGCCAGTGTCTGGAAAAGTGTGCGCATGCGCACGAATGCATCGCGGCGGCGTTCCGCCTCCGGCCACGGCGCCGGGATCGCCATCAGGCCCCGCAAGCGCAGGCCGGGCTCGGCGGCGATGGCCTCCGCCAGGGCCTGGACGTCCTCTGGCGCGCAGCCGTGCTTGCTGGATTCATCATCGATGTTGACCTGGATCAGCACGTTCAGCGCTCCGCGCGCCGCCGGTCGATGGCGGGCCAGTGCGGTCACCAGCTTGGGACGGTCCACGCTCTGCACCCAGTCGAAATGCGTGGCCACCGCTTCGGCCTTGTTGGACTGCAGATGGCCGATCAGGTGCCACTCCAGGTCCAGGTGCTGCAGCGCCTGCATCTTGGCCAGCGCTTCCTGCACGTAGTTTTCGCCGAAGGCGCGCTGGCCCTGTGCAGCAAGGGCGGCCACGGCCTCGGCGGGTTGGGTCTTGGAGACCGCCAGCAGGCGCGGCGGCGCACGTCCGGCGGCCTCGGCCGCAGCGTGCAGGGTGCTCAGGATCTGGGGCAGGGCAGTGGCCACGTAACGCGTTCCAATCGATCAGGAGGCTATACTGCCGCCCGGGGAAAGATCCTTCCAGTCGAAGCCGTTATTGGGGAGTAGCCGCTCATGGATATCGCCGAGCTGTTGGCGTTTTCCGTAAAGAACAAAGCGTCCGACCTGCACCTGTCCGCAGGCCTGCCGCCGATGATCCGCGTGGACGGCGACGTTCGCCGCATCAACATCCCGGCACTGGACCACAAGCAGGTCCATGCGCTGGTGTACGACATCATGTCCGACAAGCAGCGCCGCGACTACGAGGAATTCCTCGAAGTGGACTTCTCGTTCGAGATCCCGTCGCTGGCACGTTTCCGCGTGAATGCGTTCAACCAGAACCGGGGTGCGGGCGCGGTGTTCCGTACCATTCCGTCGGAGGTGCTGACGCTTGAGGATCTGGCCTGCCCGCCGATCTTCCGCGAACTGATCCAGCAGCCGCAGGGCCTGATCCTGGTGACCGGACCGACCGGTTCGGGCAAGTCGACCACGCTGGCCGCGATGATCGACTACATCAACAAGAGCGAATACGGCCACATCCTCACCGTCGAGGATCCGATCGAGTTCGTGCACACCTCGCAGAAGTGCCTGATCAACCAGCGCGAAGTACACCGCGATACGCATGGCTTCAACGAGGCACTGCGCTCGGCACTGCGAGAAGACCCGGACATCATCCTGGTCGGCGAACTGCGCGACCTGGAAACCATCCGCCTGGCACTGACCGCCGCGGAGACGGGCCACCTGGTGTTCGGCACCCTGCACACCAGTTCGGCGGCCAAGACCATCGACCGCATCATCGACGTGTTCCCGGCCGGCGAGAAGCCGATGGTGCGCTCGATGCTGTCCGAGTCGCTGCGCGCGGTGATCTCGCAGGCACTGTTGAAGAAGGTGGGCGGCGGCCGTACCGCAGCGTGGGAGATCATGGTGGGCACGCCGGCCATCCGCAATCTGATCCGCGAAGACAAGGTGGCGCAGATGTACTCGGCGATCCAGACCGGTCAGCAGCAGGGCATGATGACGCTCGACCAGCACCTGCAGGATCTGGTCAAGCGCAGCCTGATCACCCGCAACCAGGCGCGCGAGTACGCCAAGGACAAGCGACTGTTCGAGTAAGGCAAGGCAGAAGCGGGCCCCGGTGCGCAACCGCGCCGGCGACTCCGCGATGTTCCGACGATCGACTGAAGCCTGGCACATGCCTCCTGGGAGCCTGCCGTGAACACCACCGCCACCACCATCGATTTCACCTCCTTCCTCAAGCTGATGGCGCACCAGCGCGCCTCGGACCTGTTCATCACCGCGGGCATGCCGCCGGCGATGAAGGTCAATGGCAAGATCGCGCCGATCACGCAGACCCCCCTGACGCCGCAGCAGAGCCGCGACCTGGTGCTGAACGTGATGACGCCGGCACAGCGCGAGGAGTTCGAGAAGACCCACGAATGCAACTTCGCCATCGGCCTGTCCGGTGTCGGCCGTTTCCGCGTGAGCTGCTTCTATCAGCGCAACCAGGTGGGCATGGTGCTGCGTCGCATCGAGACGCGCATCCCGACCGTGGAAGAACTGAGCCTGCCGCCGATCATCAAGACGCTGGCGATGACCAAGCGCGGCATCATCCTGTTCGTCGGTGCGACCGGTACCGGCAAGTCCACGTCGCTGGCAGCGATGATCGGCTATCGCAACCAGAATTCGACCGGCCACATCATCACCATCGAGGATCCGATCGAGTTCGTTCACAAGCACGAGGGCTGCATCATCACCCAGCGCGAGGTGGGCATCGATACCGACAGCTGGGAGGCCGCGCTGAAGAACACGCTGCGCCAGGCGCCGGACGTGATCATGATTGGTGAGGTGCGTACCCGCGAAGGCATGGACCATGCCATCGCCTTCGCCGAGACCGGCCACCTGGTGCTGGCGACGCTGCATGCCAACAACGCCAACCAGGCGATGGACCGCATCATCAACTTCTTCCCGGAAGACCGTCGCAACCAGCTGCTGATGGACCTGTCGCTGAACCTCAAGGGCGTGGTCGCCCAGCAGCTGGTGCCGTCCCCGGATGGCCGCTCGCGCAAGGTTGCGATGGAGATCCTGCTGGGCACGCCGCTGGTGCAGGACTACATCCGCGACGGCGAGATCCACAAGCTGAAGGAAGTGATGAAGGAATCGGTCCAGCTGGGCATGAAGACCTTCGACCAGAGCCTGTTCGAGCTGTACCAGGCCGGTGAGATCAGCTACGAGGATGCGCTGCGGTATGCCGATTCGCAGAACGAAGTGCGGCTGCGCATCAAGCTGAGCCAGGGCGGTGACGCGCGCACCCTGTCGCAGGGGCTGGACGGCGTGGAAATCTCCGAGATCCGCTGAAGCAGCAGGGGACGGCAGCCGGGCATCGCCCGGCGCCGCGGAACATCCCCGGATCGGCCGGATTCATGAAATCCAGTCATGACCGACTGCGGCGCAGCCGGTTCAATCCGAGGGGACCGCAGGCGTATCGTCAGCGCTCCCCCTCTGGAGCATGACAATGCAGACACGTGAACTCGGCCGCAGCGGCCTGAAGGTTTCCGCCCTCGGCCTGGGCTGCATGGGCCTGAGCCACAGCTACGGCAAGCCCGTGGAACTGGAGCAGGGCGTCGCGCTGCTGCACGCAGCCGTTGAGCGCGGGGTCACCTTCTTCGACACGGCCGAGGTGTACGGCCCGTACACCAACGAGGCCCTGCTGGGCAGGGCGCTGGCGCCGCATCGGGACAGGCTGGTGATCGCCACCAAGTTCGGTTTCCGCAATGCCCAGGCCGATACCGGGCTGGACAGCCGACCGGAAAACATCCGTGCCGTGGCTGAAGCCAGCCTCAAGCGCCTGCGTACCGACCACATCGATCTGTTCTACCAGCACCGTGTCGATCCCAACGTGCCGATCGAGGACGTCGCCGGTACCGTGCGCGACCTGATTGCCGAAGGCAAGGTCGGCCACTTCGGGCTCTCCGAAGCGAGTGCCGCCACCGTGCGCCGCGCACATGCCGTGCAGCCGGTGGCCGCGGTGCAGAGCGAGTACTCGCTGTGGTGGCGCGAGCCGGAGCGCGAACTGCTGCCGACCCTGCAGGAGCTGGGCATCGGCTTCGTACCGTTCAGTCCGCTGGGCCGGGGCTTCCTGACCGGTACGATCAATGCAGAGACCACGTTCGAGGCCGACGACTTCCGCAACACCGTGCCGCGTTTTGAAGTCGAAGCGCGCCGGGCGAACCAGGCGCTGGTGGACCGGATCAGCGCCATTGCCGCCGCCCGCGGTGCCACCCCGGCACAGGTGGCATTGGCCTGGCTGCTGGCGCAGGCGGACTGGATCGTGCCGATTCCGGGTACCACCAAGGTGCATCGCCTGGAAGAGAACCTGGGAGCGGTGGACCTGCAGCTGTCGAGCGAAGAACGGCAGCGCATCGCGCAGGCGCTGGATGAAGTGTCGATCGTCGGCGAGCGCTACAACGCCCAGCGTGCGGCGCAGGTCAAGGGCTGATCGTGGTGGGTGCGGGCCTTGGGCCCGCACTCATCGGTCCATCATCGGCCCGCGCAGGGCATCGAGCACCGTGCGCATCGCCAGGGTCACGTGGTGGCGCGAGGGGTAGTACGCGTAGTAGCCATCGAACGGCGGGCACCAGTCGTCCAGCACCGATTGCAGGCGGCCATCGTCCAGCATCGGCAGGACCTGGTCTTCCGGCAGCCAGGCCAGCCCGCTGCCGGCCAGTGCCGCGCTGCGGGTCATGCCCATCGTGTTGAAGGTCCACTGCCCGCTCACGCGCACGCTCAGTTCGTGGCCATCCTGGCCGAAGTCCCATGGCATCAGTCCGCCATGGGTGGGCAGGCGCAGGGTGATGCAGTTGTGGCTGGCCAGGTCGTGCGGATGCGCGGGGGCGGCGTGCTGACGGAAGTAACCCGGGGCACCGACCACGCGCATCCGCAGCGGGGGCTGATGGGCACGGCGATCATGTCGCGTGCCAGGCGCTCGCCGAGGCGGATGCCGATGTCATAGCGCTCGGCGACGATGTCGGCCAGGCCATAGTCGGTGGTCAATTCGATCTTCAGGTCGGGGAAGCGCTGCAGCAGGGGGGCCAGCCGCGGCCACGCCAGATACTCAGCGGCGTGGCCGGTGGCGTTGATGCGGATGGTCCCGGCGGGGCGGTCGCGGTACTCGGCCAACGCGGCCAGTTCGTGCTCGATCTCGGCCAGGCGTGGTGCCAGCGTGGCGAGCAGGCGGGCGCCAGCCTCGGTGGTGGAGACGCTGCGAGTGGTCCGGGTCAGCAGGCGCACCCCGAGCCGCTCTTCGAGGCCGCGCATGGCGTGGCTGAGCGCGGACTGCGAGACACCCAGCTGGGCGGCCGCGCGGGTGAAGCTGCCCTCGCGGGCGACGTGGACAAAGGCCTGCAGGTCGTTGAGGTTTTCGCGCGGCATGCGGGAATGATACGGCGCCGCCGCTGCCCGCTGCCGCGCAGGCTGATGCTTTCCGGGGAGCCCTCAGGCAGGGCGGCGCATCCAGCTGAACGATTTCATCTGCAACTGTCATGCGGATCGTGTCTAATACCGCCTCCCCCCGCTGTCCCCCCACCCGCATGTCCCATCCTTCCCATGGCCCCGCGCCGTGCGACGACGCTGACGGCCACCTGGTCACCGCCGGTCCGTTGACTCCGCCGCCGGACAGCGCCGGTACCACCGCCGACGAAAAAGCGCTGCGCCACTCGGTGGCCGAGGACGTG
This sequence comes from Stenotrophomonas sp. STEN147, assembly GCF_056757995.1. Lineage (NCBI taxonomy): Bacteria > Pseudomonadati > Pseudomonadota > Gammaproteobacteria > Lysobacterales > Lysobacteraceae > Stenotrophomonas > Stenotrophomonas sp. STEN147. Next base: position 156,740 of record NZ_JBRRCG010000003.1, on the reverse strand, counting down.
CAGGGCATGGTGCTGGCGACGATGGTGGCCTCGCTGGGCCTGGCCATCTTCGCCAAGGGTGGGCTGATGATCGGCGGCATGGCCGGCATGGCCTTCCTGCTGCACTACTCCATGGGCTGGAACTTCGGGCTGGTGTTCGTGCTGGTCAATCTGCCCTTCTACTGGGTGGCGCTGCGGCGCATGGGCTGGGAATTCACCCTGAAGACCTTTGCCGCGGTTACCGCCTGCGGCGTACTGACCGATCTGCTGCCGCGCTGGATCGATTTCTCGCATATCCATCCGCTGTACTCGGCGATCGTCGGCGGCGCCCTGTCGGGGCTGGGCATCCTGTTCTTCATCCGCCACCGCGCCAGCCTGGGCGGCATCGGCATCCTGGCGGTCTACCTGCAGCGCACCCGTGGCTGGAGCGCCGGCAAGGTGCAGATGTCCTACGATGCCTGTCTGATGATCGCCGCGTTCTTCGTGCTTTCGCCGTCCAAGGTGATGTATTCGGCGATTGGCGCGGTGGTGCTCAGCCTGGTGCTGATGTTCAACCACCGGCCCGGCCGTTACATGGGCGTGTAAGCGCGCCTTCCGCGTTCGCCGGGCATGGCCCGGCGCTACCGGAACCGGTACGTGGTAGCGCCGGGCCATGTCCGGCGGATGCAGATCAGCAGGTGGTAGCGCCGGGCCATGCCCGGCGGATGTGGTTCAGCGGGCGACGGCCTGCAGCCACGGCGGTGACAGCTTCAGCAGCCGCGCATGCACCGGGCAGTCCGCGGCGTGCGCACCCGGCAGGTAACCCAGGCTCATCAGGAATTCGCCGGTGATCTCGCCGCCGGTGAAGCGGAAGGTCTTCTTGAACAGCTTCACCCAGTCAGCCTTGCTGCGTGGGTGATGCGCGTCCAGCCAGGCGGCGAAGCTGCCGTGGTCCGCACGCAGCTGCTGGATCACCTGTGCGTTGTGGATCGCGGCAAGCACCTTCAGGCGGTTGCGGATGATGCCCGGGTCCGAGAGCAGGCGCTCGATGTCCTGCCCGGCATAGGCCGCGACCCGGTCCACGTCGAAGGCATCGTAGGCCGCGCGGAATCCTTCCCGCTTCTTCAGGATGGTCTCCCAGCTCAGGCCCGCCTGGTTGATCTCCAGCACCAGCCGCTCGAACAGCTCGCGTTCGTCGCGCTGCGGGAAGCCGTACTCGTGCGCGTGGTAGTAGTCGTGCACCGGGTGGCCGGGGGCGATCAGGCAATATCCGGACAAGGCGAACTCCTGCGGTACGGGGTGGTCATTATGCGCGCCGTGACCGGCAGGTGCAGGCATCGGGGGCGGCCAGCGGCTAGAATGGCGGCATGCCCGCAACTCCCACTTCCCTTGCCGATCACCTGCTCGTCGCGCTGCCGTCGCTGCTCGACGCGACCTTTGCCCGCAGCGTCGCGCTGATCTGCCAGCACGACGAGAACGGGGCGATGGGCGTGCTGGTCAACCAGCCGTCCGAGTACACGCTGGGCGAGGTGCTGTCGCAGATGGACATCGCCACCAGCGATGGCGACCTGCAGGCGCGCATGGTGCTCAACGGGGGGCCGGTGCATCCCGAGCGCGGGTTCGTCATCCACGACGATGCGCGGCCCTGGGATTCCAGCCTGACGGTGGGCGATGGCCTGTACCTGACCACGTCGCGCGACATCCTCGAAGCCATGGCCCGCGGCGAAGGCCCGGCCAATGCGGTGGTGACCCTTGGCTGCGCCGGATGGGGCGCCGGGCAGCTGGAAAGCGAGCTTTCCGAGAACAGCTGGCTGACCGTGCCGGCCGACGCCGAACTGGTGTTCCAGCTGCCGCTGGAGCAGCGCTGGCAGGGCGCGGCCTCGCGCATCGGCGTGGATCTGTTCCGGCTCACCGATTACAGCGGCCATGTCTGAGCCGGCCGGTCTCCGTCGCGATGGCACCGTGCTCGGCTTCGATGTCGGCGCGCGACGGATCGGCGTGGCCATCGGCAGTGCCTTCGCCGCGCACGCGCGTGCCGTGGCGGTGGTCGACGTGCACGGCAACGGCCCGGACTGGGCGGCGATCGAACGCCTCATCAAGGAATGGAAGCCCGATGGCCTGGTGGTCGGCGATCCGCTGACGCTCGACGGCCAGGACCAACCCAACCGCAAGCGCGCGCAGGGCTTCGCCCGCCAGCTGCGGGAACGATTCAAGCTGCCGGTGGTGATGATCGACGAGCGCTCAAGCTCGGTGGAAGCCGCCCGCCGCTTCGCCGTCGAGCGCGCCGAAGGGCGCAAGCGCCGCCGTGATGCGGCCGCGCTTGATGCGGTGGCTGCGGCGGTGATCATCGACCGCTGGCTGTCCTCGCCGGACGACGCCACTCCCATTCCCTGACTGCACGATTCCCGCCATGACCGCCCAGCAACTCGATGCCTCCGGCCGCCTGCGCCACCTGCTGACTCTTGAGGGCCTGCCCCGCGACACCCTGCTGCAGCTGCTCGACCGCGCGGGGCAGATCCGCGACGCGGCGGTCGGCCGCGTCGGCAACAAGCGGCACGTGCTGGCCGGTTCCGCGGTGTGCACGCTGTTCTTCGAACCGTCCACCCGCACGCGCAGTTCGTTCCAGCTGGCCGCGCAGCGCCTGGGCGCCGACGTGCTGAACTTCGATGCGTCGACCTCGTCCACGCGCAAGGGCGAAACCGCCTGCGATACGCTGCGCAACCTGGAAGCGATGGGCGTGCGCGGTTTCGTGGTGCGCCATCCCGATGATGGTGCCGTGGCCGCACTGGCCGAAGCGGCGGGCGAGGGCACCGCCCTCATCAACGCCGGCGACGGGCGCAGTTCGCACCCCACCCAGGGCCTGCTGGACATGCTGACCCTGCGCCAGGCCAAGGGTCCGGATTTCTCGAAGCTGAAGGTGGTGATCGTCGGCGACGTGAAGCACTCGCGCGTGGCCCGCACCGACCTGCACGCACTGCGCACGCTGGGCGTGGGCGAGATCCGCGTGTGTGGCCCGCAGTCGCTGCTGCCGGACGACGAAACCCTGAAGGGCTGCGTGGTGGGCGAGGATTTCGACGCGATGCTGGAAGGGGTCGACGCACTGATGATGCTGCGCCTGCAGCGCGAGCGCATGGAAGAAGGGCTGGTGCCGTCGCTGGAGCAGTATCACGACCAGTACGGCCTGACCCGCGAACGCCTGGCCCGCGCCGGCAAGGACGCCGCGGTGCTGCACCCCGGCCCGATCAACCGCGGCGTGGAAGTGACCGACGATGTAGCCGATGGCCCACAGTCGTGGGTGCTGCGCCAGGTCGCCAACGGCGTCGCCGTGCGCATGGCCGTGCTGGAAACCCTGCTGGGCTGACCACCCGCTCTGGTAGGTGTCAGCCTTGGTTGACACACTTACCGCGCGGCTTGTCCGCGCACCGCTCTGGTAGATGCCAACCTTGGTTGGCACTATCCATCCGCGCCCAAGTTGTCGAGCGGATCACACGAAGCGCCAAGCTCCCATTCGCACCATGCATGGGGATATTGCCCAAGCCGCGTCGTCAGCCCGGCCCTGATCGGATTTCCCATCAGATACATCGCATGCCGGTGCAACGATTCGTCAGAGCGGATCGCATGATCGTGATAGCAGGCCTGCCAGAAGCGCCCGACTCGCCCCAGCAACCGGTTTACCTGCTGGGCGGTGCGCGACTTGAAACGCTTCATGACGGTTTCCAGCGTTCCCGCACGTAGTTCGACCAGCCAGTGGATGTGGTCGGGCATGACCACGTACGCAATCGAGCGGGTGAAGCCTTCCTGATCCAGTCGCTGGAATTCGCGGACTGCCAAGGCGGCCGCTGCGGCGTTGGTGAAGAGCGGCGCGCGGTCATGGACGACGGTGGTGAGGATATAGCTGAGGCCGATGCTGGAGCGACGACCGAGCAGGAGACGTGTGTTCTGCATGGAGCAAGCATGGACGGGCCTGCTTCCAGTGAACATCGGGGAATGGGTTGGTTTCAGGTAGGCCAGTGCCAACCAAGGTTGGCAACTACCGAAGCTATGGCTCAGCGCTTCTGCGCGAACAACCACGCCCACATTGCCGGGTCGGCGTAGGTAGCATCCCAGGCGTTATGGTTGCCTTGCGGATACTCGGTGTAGCGTACGTCGGCGGCGCCGGTGGCCTGGAACGCGGCGTGCAGGCGGCGGTCGTCGTCCGGTGGCACCACATCGTCAAGCGCCCCATGGAAGATCCAGATCGGCGTGTGCCGCAGGCGCTGTGCAATCGCGGCATACGGATCGGCTTCGTTGGCGACCTGCTCCACGAACAGGGTCGGCCGCACCGCGCGGGGGGCCAGCACCGCGCCGCAGACCGGCACGATCGCCGCGAAGCGGCGCGGGTCATCCAGTGCGATGTTCCAGCTGCCGTAGCCGCCCATCGACATGCCGGTCAGGTACTGCCGGGCCGGGTCGGCGCCGAACTCGGCGAGGGTGGCGTCGAGTGCGGCCAGGGCCACCCGGTTGTTGCGGCCGCTCCATTCCTCGTGCCCGGGAACCTGTGGGAACACCACCAGCGCCGGGAAGTCGCGGTGGTTGCGCAGGTACGGGCCGAGCCCGGCGTGGGTCTGCTTCACGCCATCGCCGCCACGCTCGCCAGAGCCGTGCAGGAACAGGATGACGGGCACATCGACCGGCGCGGCCCCCTGCTGCGACGGACCACGCGGCTGCAGGCCCGCCGGAATGAACACCTGGTAATAGGCCGTCCGGCCATCCACCTTCACCGCACGCGCCTCGAAGCGTCCGTGCGTCCGTTCGGCGGTGCTGGCGCAGCCTCCTACCATCAGGACCAGCAGCAGCGGCAACCAGCGTGCAAGCAGACGAACCATGAGCGCGTTTCCTGATCTGGAATCGTTTTCATGGTAGTCCAGTCGCGCCTGGCCGGCATCGTGCAGCGCGTCACTCGGGCCGGGGGGCGCTGGCGACGATGTCCAGCTGCTCCTGCGCTTCAGCGTTGCCTTCGGCGGCGGCGGCCCGTACCTGTGCCAGATCCGGGTGCAGCACCACCAGCAGCGGGTTCTCGCACACCGGGCAGTCGTACTCGGTGGCGTCCTCGTCCAGCTCCATCACCATTGCCCGCGAACTGCCCTTCCATTCGCATGCGGCGCAGGTGTGCAGCTGCTCGCGCCAACCCGGCTGGAAGTAGTTTTCGATCGTGGTTGCCATGGGGTGTTCCAGTGGGAATGGGCCCCGCGCCCCGACTGGGGGCAGGGCGCAGGTCGGTCAGTGCAGCAGCACCAGGGTGGCCAGGCCGAGGAAGGTGAAGAAGCCCATCGAATCGGTCACGGCGGTCAGGAAAATACCGCTGGCCAAGGCCGGATCGAAGCCGAAACGTTTCAGGGTCAGCGGCACCAGCACACCGGCCAGCGCGGCGAACAGCAGGTTGAAGGTGAGCGCGATGGCGATCACCGCCGACAACCCCGGCGAATGGAACCAGGCCAGCACGATCAGGCCCAGCACCGAACCCAGCAGCAGGCCGTTGAGCAGGGCCACCCGCACTTCCTTCCACAGCAGGGTGCGTGCATTGGATGCGCCCACCTGGCCCAGCGCCAGGCCGCGCACCATCAACGCCAGCACCTGCGTGCCTGCGTTGCCGCCGAGGCCGGCGACGATGGGCATGAGCACCGCCAGCGCCACCAGCTTGTCGATCGTGCCTTCGAAGTGACCGACCACGCTGGAGGCGAGGAAGGCGGTACACAGGTTCACCGACAGCCACATCAGGCGACGGCGCATCGCGCGCCACACCGGGCTGAACAGATCCTCGTCCTCGTCCAGGCCGGCGGCGCCCAGCGCCTGGTGCTCGGCCTGGCCACGGATGATGTCGACCACGTCATCGATGGTGATGCGGCCGACCAGGATGTTGTTGTCGTCCACCACCGGCGCGGAAATCCAGTCATGGTCGGAGAACTGACGGGCGACCTCCTGGTCGCTCTCGCCGACATCGATCGCCGGCTGTTCGTCGTCGATCAACCGGTTGATCGGCGTGGTGTCTTCATGGGTGACCAGCGCTGCAAGCGAGACACGGCCAAGATACTGATGGCGGCGGCTGACCACGAACAGGTGGTCGGTATGATCCGGCAGTTCGCCGCGTAGGCGCAGGTAGCGCAGCACGACGTCGACGTTGACGTCGGCGCGCACGGTCACCACGTCCGGGTTCATCAGGCGGCCCGCGCTGTCCTCGGGGTAGGACAGGACCTGCTCGAGGCGCTCGCGGTTCTCGCGGTCCATCGACTTGAGGACTTCGTCGATGACCGTGTCCGGCAGGTCCTCGACCAGATCGGCCAGGTCGTCGATGTCCAGGTCTTCGACCGCGGCGATGATCTCGTCCGGGTCCATGTCCGCGAGCAGGCTCTCGCGCACGTCGTCGCCGACGTGGACCAGCACCTCGCCGTCATCTTCCGGATCGACCAGGCCCCATACGACTTCGCGCTTTCCCGGCGGCAGCGATTCGAGCAGGTTGCCGATCTCGGCGGGGGCCAGGGTATTGACCAGGCGACGCACCGGTCCCAGCCGGCCGCTGTCCAGTGCATCGGACAGCATCCGCAGTTGGCGCGCAGTCTTGTCGTGGCGTACGGCTTCAGCCATCGCAGCTCCCGCGGGATAAGAAAAGCCGTGATCCTGGCAAGGATGCGGCAACAGGGGTGTTCAGCGCGTCATTATCGCAAGGGGATGTTTCAACGCATACCCCGGTGTCTGCGGCCAGCGGGGTCCATGAATTCCGCCGGGCATGGCCCGGCGCTACCGGGAAGGTGCACGCGGTGGTGCGCCGGCCACGCCCGGCGAGCGGGATGCATGCGATGGTAAAGCCGGGCCATGCCTGGCGAGCGGAATGCACGCGGTGGTAGCGCCGGGCCATTCCCGGCGAGCGGAATGCACGCGGTGGTAGCGCCGGGCCATGCCCGGCGAGCGGGATGCACGCGATGGTAGCGCCGGGCCACGCCCGGCGAGCGGGATGCATGCGATGGCAGCGCCGGGCCACGCCCGGCGAGCGGAATGCACGCGATGGTAGCGCCGGGCCATGCCCGGCGAGCGCGCAGCGCGGCGGTCAGGGCGTATCGGCCACCAGCGCCAGCCAGCGCTCGATGCCGCGACGGTCGCGCGCGGCCAGCAGCTTCGGAGCGCGGGCGCGCAGGGATGCCAGGTCGGCCTCGCGGATCGCGCGGCGGACTTCCAGCAGCGTGCCCGGATGCAGGCTGAACTCGGTCAGGCCCAGTGCCAGCAGCAGCGGCGCCATGCGTGCGTCCCCCGCGATCTCGCCGCACACCGCCACCGGCACACGATGGCGCGCGCCGGTCTCGATCACCATCTGCAGCAGGCGTAGTACCGCCGGGTGCAGCGGCGAGTAGAGTTCGCCCAGCGCCTCGTTGTTGCGGTCGGCCGCGAGCAGGTACTGCACCAGGTCATTGGTGCCGATCGACAGGAAGTCGACCAGGTCGATGAAGCTCTCCAGCGCAAGGGCAGCGGCGGGTACTTCGATCATCGCCCCCAGCGGCACGTGGTCGGCCACCATGTGCCCTTCCGCGCGCAGTTGTTCGGACAGCTTGAGCATGCGCCGGCGCACGGCCAGCAGCTCTTCGCGCGTGCTGATCATGGGCACCAGCACCCGCAGCTTGCCATAGGCCGAGGCGCGCAGAATCGCCCGCAGCTGGGTGTCGGCCACTTTCGGCCGTGCCAGCGACAGGCGCACGCCCCGCAGGCCAAGCGCCGGGTTCTCTTCGTTGCTCAAGGTCAGGCCGGTGCGATCCGCTTTGTCCGCCCCCAGATCGAGGGTGCGGATGGTCACCGGCCGCCCGCTCATGCCCAGCGCGGCGTCGCGGTAGGTCCGGAACTGTTCCTCCTCGTCCGGCAGCTCGTTGCGCTGCAGGAACAGGAATTCCGTGCGGTACAGACCCAGTCCCTGCGCGCCGAGGGCGTGGGCCTGGGTTACGTCCTCCAGCGATTCGGCGTTGGCCAGCAGGGCGATGTCGACCTGGTCGCGGGTACGGCTGGGTTTGCTGCGCAGGCGCCCGAGCTCCCGCTGCTCGCGGGCGTGTTCCTTCAGCCGTGCGCGATAGTCACGCAGGTTGTCGGCCTGCGGGTTGACGGTGATGCTGCCGTCGGCGCCATCGACGATCAGCACGTCGCCATCGGCAACGCGGCTGAGCAGCTGCGGAACGTTGACGATCAGGGGCAGGTGCAGACTGCGGGCGAGGATGGCGCTGTGCGACAGCGCGCTGCCGGCGGCGGTGACGATGCCCACGACGCCCTGTGCCTGCAGCTGTGCCAGCTCGGACGGCGCGATGTTGTCGCAGACCAGGATCTCGCCGGCCAGACCCTTCATCACCGGCGCGCGCTCCGGCTGCAGGAAGGCGTGAATACGGCCGATCACATGATCCAGGTCATCCATGCGGCTCTTCAGGTAGGCATCGTCCATGCCATCGAAGACCTTGGCCAGGCGGTCGCGCTGCAGGCGCAGGGCGTATCCGGCGCTGTACGGGCCGCTGCGGATCAGCTCATCCAGGCCGAACAGCAGCTCCGGGTCGTCCAGCAACAGCGCGTGCAGATCGAGGAATTCGCCTACTTCCTGGTTCAGTGCGCCATGCAGGCGCTGCCGAAGCTCATGCATCTCCGCGCGCGCGGCATCCACGGCGTGATGCAGGCGCGTCAGCTCGGTTTCGATCTGCTGCGGTGCCACGCGCTGTTCGGCAACGTCCAGCGCATGCGGCAGGCGCACGCGTGCACGTCCCATCGCCGAACCCCGCGCAGCGCCATGACCCGCCAGCAGCTGGACCGGCCGTTGGCCGGAAGGGATCTGGCCAGCGCGGGCGCGCGGCACGATCAGCTGTCCTCGTCGAAGCGGCGTTCGAACAGGTCGACCACCGCGTCCATCGCGGCGGCTTCGTCTTCGCCACTGATGCGCACGGTGACCGGGGTGCCCTGGCCGGCAGCGAGCAGCATCACGCCCATGATGCTCTTGGCGTTGATCTCGCGGCCCTTGGCAGCCATGGTCACGTTGCACCGGAACGGTGCCAGGGTCTGCACCAGCTTGGCGGTGGCCCGGGCATGCAGGCCCAGGCGGTTGCTGACGGTGAGTTCTCGTTCAAGCATCGTCGACTATCGCTCCATTACGGGTACCCGCCGCAGCGGTGGCGGGCAGTTGATCCAGTCCCTGTTCCGGATAATTCATCACCCGCAGCAACATCGGCAGGCTCAGCGCCGACACCCGGCGAACCGGGGTCCCCAGCCGGGCCAGCTGCCCGGCAAGGTTGGCGGGGCTGGCGCCGTACAGGTCGGTCAGGATCAGCACGCCTTCTCCACCATCTACCCGCCGCAGCGCGGCCGAGGCGAGGGGGAGCAGAGCATCCAGGTCTGCGTCGAACGGTACTTCGAAAGCTTCGGTCTTCAACGGCAGCTGCCGCAGGAGCCGGGTCGCCACGTCAAGCAGGGCGGCGCCGACCCCGGGATGTGTTACGAGGAGAATGCCACAGGTCATTACTGCACGTTAACAGGTCAAGGTGAATTGGCGATAGCCGCAGATGAGGGGCACTGTGTCCCGTATTCAGCGTCACCCGCCTGCTGGCCCATCCCGCCTCTCCGCGGGGCGGTCGGGCGCACCCCTGACGGGCCTCTCAATCCTGCTCGCGGTGATAGGTGGCCACGTCTTCCCAGCCCATTTCGCGGGCATGCCGGGCCATCCGTTCGGCCAGATAGACCGAGCGGTGCTTGCCGCCGGTGCAGCCGAAGGCCACGGTCACGTAGCTGCGTGTGCCGTCGCCCAGCTTCGGCAGCCAGGTGTCGAGAAACCCCATCAGCTGTGCGAGGTAGCACTGCACGTCCGGCTGGGCTTCCAGGTAGTCGCGCACGCCCGGCTCGCGGCCACTGAGCGCACGCAGCTCGGGATCCCAGTGCGGATTGGGCAGCACCCGCGCATCGAAGACGAAATCCGCTTCGGCCGGCACGCCACGCTTGTAGGCGAACGATTCGAACAGCAGCGACAGGCGGGTTGCGTGGTCCAGCGTGAACTCGGTGATGATCCGGCGGCGCAGCTGGTGCACGTTGAGCGCGCTGGTGTCGATGATCGCGTCGGCCTCCTGGCGCAGCGGTGCGATCAGTTCGCGCTCGCGGGCGATCGCTTCCGGCAACGACAGACCGAGCTGGCTGAGTGGATGGCGGCGACGGGTGTCGGCGTAGCGCTTGAGCACCGCCTCGTCGCTGGCTTCAAAGAACAGCACCTTGGTTTCCACGCCAGCATCGGTGGCCAGTTGCCGCCAGTTCGCCAGCTGGCTCAGGTCGGCCTGGCCGCGCACGTCGATGCCGACCGCCAGCCGGCGCGGAGCGGCGCCGTCATGGTGGGCCAGCAGGCTGCGCACGAAGTCCGGCAGCAGCTGGATCGGCAGGTTGTCCGAGCAGTAGTAGTCCTGGTCCTCGAACGTCTTCAGGGCGACGGATTTACCCGAGCCGGACAGGCCGCTGACGATGATCAGGGTCGGGGCGGTGGGGGCAGCGGTGCTCATGGACAGACTCTTCGAAGGCCAGGGAAATCAGGGTGTTCGCCGTTCCAGCAGGTTGCTGTGGCGCGCGATGAACATCGCAGCCGGGTCGATGCCCTTGGTCCGCAGGATATGCAGGCGGGTGGCCGCCTCGGTCAGCACGGCCAGGTTGCGGCCGGGCATCACCGGCAGCGTGATCAGCGGCACGTCCAGGTCCAGCACATGGCGGGTACCGGAATCGCCGGTCAGGCGTTCGTAGCCATGTGGAGTGGGCTCGGTCATCGGCTTGGTCAGGTGGACGATCAGCCGAAGGTACTTGTTCTTCTTTACAGCCGTGTCGCCGAACATCTCGCGCACGTTCAGCACGCCCAGGCCGCGTACTTCCAGCAGGTCCTGCAGCAGTTCCGGGCAGGTGCCGTCGAGCACGTCCGGCGCGATCTGGGTGAATTCAGGTGCATCATCGGCCACCAGGCGGTGGCCACGGCTGAGCAGTTCCAGCGCCAGCTCGCTCTTGCCCGACCCGGCTTCGCCGGTGATCAGCACGCCGATGGAGTAGATCTCCATGAACACGCCGTGCAGGATCACGCGCGGCGCCAGCGTGCGTGCCAGGTGGTAGGAAAGATGATTGAGCAGTTCGTGGCCGCGCTTGGGAGATACCCACAGCGGCGTGCCCGACTCATCGGCGGCCGCGCGCAGGTCTTCCGGACAGGGCTGGTTGCGGGTGATCACCAGCGCCAGCGGGTGCGACTGCATGAGCTTTTCGATCGTCTCCCAGCGCTGGCGCGGTTCCAGCGCGTCCAGCCAGGACAGTTCCTCGGTGCCCAGGATCTGCACCTTGTTGGGGTAGATCGCATTGAGGTAGCCCGCCAGCGAGGGCCGGCGGGAGACGGTGTTGCCGGCCTCGAGCTCGCGCTTCTCGCCGGATTTTCCCGCCACCCAGCGCAGGCCCAGGCGTTCGCGCTGCTGTTCGAACAGTTCGCGTGCGGTGATGCTGGTATTCATGCGGCACTCGCCGGGGGCGTGAGATCCAGGGCCTGACGCAGTGCCCGCGCGTCGCCGGCGGCGCGCAGCGCCTCACGGATGGCGGGGGCGGAGAACAGTTCGGCCAGTTCGGACAGCAGCATCAGGTGCTGATGGGTGTAGTGGGCCGGAACGGCCATCGCGAACACCAGGTCGACCGGCTCGTCGCCCCCGAAGTCGACGGGGGTCTCCAGTCGCAGCAGGGCGCCGCGTGGGCGGTCCAGGGTCGGCGCGCGGCCATGCGGGATGGCGATGCCGCAACCGATCGCGGTGCTGCCCAGCGCCTCACGCTGGCACAGGTTCAGATAGATCTGTTCGGCATTGGCCTGGCGGCAGGCCAGCAACCCGGCCGCGGCCTTGAGGACGCTGTCGCGGTCGGTGGCCGTGCAGAGCTGGGTCTGCACGGCCGCCAGGAGGTCAGTCAGGGGCATGTCTGCGGGGAACGGTGGCGATCAGCCGCCATTGTCACCCACCGGCAGCGGTGCGTGCTGCTGTTTTTTCTCCTTGTGCTTGATCACCAGGCGGTCAAGCTTGTCCGCCAGCAGGTCGATCGCGGCATACATGGTCTGGCCGCCGGCCTCGGCGTGCAGGGTCTGGCCGGGAATGTTGAGGCTGGCGTCGACGTGGTGTTCGGTCTTCTGCAGCTTGAGGGTCACCCGCGCTTCGCAGTGCTGGTCGAAGTGCTTTCCGATCCGGGCCAGCTTCTCCTCTACATAGGACTGCAGGGCCGGGGTGACTTCGACGTCTTTGCCAAACGTTTCGATGCGCATCGGGTTTCTCCTGTGTTCGGATGTGCCAATGAACCTCTCCGCCGGGCGCGGCGGTGCGTCAAGCGATTCTGACCCTTTCGTGCGAGGCGGAGATGTTCATGGCTTCACGATACTTCGCCACGGTGCGTCGCGCCACTGGAATTCCCGACGATTTGAGCAGGTCAGCCAGCTTGGCGTCAGAAAGGGGCTTGCGTGGGTTTTCGTCATCGATCAGGCGCCGGATCATCGCCTGGATGGCGGTGCTGGATGCCTCACCGCCGCCTTCGGTATCGATGCCCGATGCGAAGAAGGCGCGCAGCGGCAGGGTGCCGCGTGGGGTCCGGACATGCTTGCGGGCGATCGCCCGCGAAATGGTGGATTCGTGCAGGCCCAGTTCGGCGGCGATCTCACGCAGGGTGAGCGGGCGCAGTGCCTGTTCGCCGAACTCCAGGAAACCGGACTGCTGCAGGATCAGGCAGCGCACCACCCGCAGCAGGGTCTCGCCACGCTGCTGCAGGCCTTTCAGCAGCCAGCGCGCCTCCTGCAGCTGGGCGCGCAGGTAGCCGGCGTCGGCCTCACCGCAGCGGCGGATCATCTGTTCGTAACCGCGGTGGATGACTACCTTCGGCCCGGCGTGACCGGCCAGCGCGGCGCGCCACACGCCGTTCTGCCGCCAGACGACTACGTCCGGCACCACGTAGGTGTCCTGCGACAGCGGCGCGATCTGGGTGCCCGGGCGCGGGTCCAGTGACCGCAGCAGGGCCACGGCGGTCTCGACGTCGGCCAGGGGCTGCCGGAGTTCATGCGCCAGCCCGGCCACGCCGCTGCGCGGCAGCCGCTCCAGCGGCCCGGCAGCGACCTGTCGTGCCAGGCCGAGGCCCGGTGTGTCGGCCGCCAGTACGTCCAGTTGCAGCTGCAGGCATTCGCCCAGACTGCGTGCCGCTACTCCGACCGGATCGAAGCGCTGGATCTGGTGCAGTACGGTGAGGATCTCGTCCTCGCCGGCATGGATCGCCGGCAGCAGGGTCTCGGCGATGGTGGACAGCGGTTCGCGCAGGTAGCCATCGTCGTCCAGGGCGTCGATCAGGGCAGCCCCGATGCTGCGGTCGCGTGCGGACAGGTGCGACAGGTGCAGCTGCCACAGCAGGTGGTCGGCCAGGGTCTCGGTTTCGGCCACGCGTTCGGCGGCGCTGCCGCTGTCGTCATCGTCGTCGAAGCTGCCGCCACTGCCGGCGGTGCTCCAGTCCGGTTCGGCCGATGCCCAGTCGTCCTCCTGGCCGGCGTCGGCACGTTCGGGCGGGGCGTCATCGCCGTTGCCATCGTCGCCGGCAGCGGCATCGCTCTCGTTGCCTTCGGCCCAGTCCAGCAGCGGATTGCTCTCCACCGCCTGGGCGATCTCCAGTTCCAGCTCGGTGCTGGACATCTGCAGCAGCTTGATCGCCTGCTGCAGCTGGGGCGTGAGCACCAGCTGCTGTCCCAACGATGTCTGCAGCCGAGTCTTCATGCCTGTGCCGAAGAGGGGGAATGGAACCCGGCAGCTGCGGTCACAGCTTGAACGAGTCCCCAAGGTAGACGCGACGTACGTCGGCATTGTCCAGGATCGATTCCGGCGAACCCTGGGCCAGTACGGTGCCCTCGGCGAGGATATACGCGCGGTCGCAGATTCCCAAGGTCTCGCGCACGTTGTGGTCGGTGATCAGCACACCGATGCCACGCTGCTTGAGGTGGGTGACGATGCGCTGGATCTCGCCGACCGAGATCGGATCGACACCGGCAAACGGTTCGTCGAGCAGGATCAGCCGGGGCTGCGCCGCCAGCGCGCGGGCGATCTCGCAGCGGCGGCGCTCGCCGCCGGACAGGCTGGCGCCAAGCTGTTCGGACACATGCCCCAGCTGCAGTTCGTCCAGCAGGCTGTTCAACTCGCGCTCGCGGCCAGCCGAATCCAGATCCTCGCGCAGTTCCAGCACCAGGCGGATGTTGTCGGCCACGGTCAGCTTGCGGAACACCGAGGGCTCCTGCGGCAGGTAGCCCACGCCTTGTTTGGCACGGGTGTACATCGGATCGCCGGTGATGTCCTTGCCATCGAGCACGATGCTGCCGGCATCGGCGGCGACCAGGCCGACGATCATGTAGAAGCAGGTGGTCTTGCCGGCACCGTTGGGGCCGAGCAGGCCGACCACTTCGCCCGCTTCGAGGGTGAGCCCGAAGTCCTTGACGACCTCACGTTGCTTGTAGCGCTTGCGCAGGCCCTTGGCGACGAGCATTACTTGCGGCTCCCGGCCGGCTGCGCCGGCGTGGTGGTGGCGGCAGGCGTCTTGTTCTTGGGCGGGATCACGGTGCGCACGCGGCTGCCGTCGCCGCCGGAGTTCATCTCGCCGGTACGGGTGTTGTAGACCATGCGCTGGCCGGCGTTGGTACCGCGTGCGCTGGTGACCTTGTAGTTGCCGGTGAGGGTGATGATCTCGGTCTTGATGTCGTAGTCGATGCGGTCGGCGAGCGCATCCATCCAGGTGCCGTCATCGAGCTGCTGCTTCAACTTCGCCTGCTTGCCGGTGAACACCACGCGCACCGGGTCGCCGTCCTTGAGATAGATCTCCGCTTCGGACGAGCGCAGGTCCAGCGTGCCCTGGGTGATGATCACGCCCTGCGAAAATACGGTCTTGCCGTCGCCGGTGAGCATGCCGTTCTGTGCACCGGCATCGATGTTCATGGGCTCGTTGCGGTCGGTCGACTTCGCCTGCGCGAGGGCGGGGACAAGAAGACTGAGTGCGAGCATGGCTGCAAAGGGGATCTTCATCGGGGTCCGTTCTGCCGGTGGTGGCTGCCCGGTCAGGAGGGCAGCGGCGGGTGGGGGCTGCCGGCGCCGCGCCTGTCCAGGGACGTCGCGGGCCGGGCGGCGGAATCAGCGTCTGGGCGTGTAGCGACCCTTGGACTGGCTGAGGAAATGATACGTGTTGTTCTTCGAATCCACCTCGAACCCGACGCCGGACTGCTCCATGCCCGGGCGGGTCATGGTCACCAGGGCGTCGGTCCGGGCCCGGCTCTCCTTCGGGAACACGTCCAGGTGGTCGGTGCGGAAGGTGGTCGGCACGACGCCCGGGGCAGCCGGACTGTCGCCCGCCACCTTGCCGCGCAGCTTCAGTTCGTCACCCTTGGCACTCAGCCAGCCGGTCTCCGCGCGCAGGGTCCAGTGCCTGCCGTCCTTGTCGGGCATCTCGAACAGCGGCGTGGCGATGTTGATGGTCTGGTCACCGCGCTGCCGCTCCAGCCGCGGCGCGCGCAGGGTGGTCGATTCCTTGCCCTGCTCGTCCAGGGCGACGATCTGGAAGTCGTGCAGGATGTAATCCACGCCGACTTCCTGGCCGCTCTGGGCCGGGCCCTTGTCGCGGTTGCGCAGCGCGGCCCAACTGCTGAGCAGGGCCGCCAGCAGCAGGCCGATGCCGAGCACGGTGCGCCAGTTCACGGTCGGTGCGTTCATGCGCCGTACCTCGCCAGGACCGACGCGACATGACCCTGCGCGGCCAGCAGTACGTCGCACAGCTCACGCGCCGCGCCGCGCCCGCCTTCGGAACGGGTCTGCCAGTGCACGCGTTCGGCGATCCACGGATGGGCATTGGCCGGCGCCACGGCCAGGCCGACCGCACCCAGGGGCGCCAGATCGGGCAGGTCATCGCCGAGGAAGGCGACCTGTTCCAGACCGATGCCGCGCTGGGCACACAGGGCCTGCACGCTGGCCAGCTTGTCGCCCACGGCGATGTGGGTATCAATGCCGAGATCGGCACCGCGCCTGAGCGCGGACTGGCTGTTGCGCGCGGTGATCAGCACGGGGTGGATGCCGTGCTGCTGCAGCAGTTTCAGGCCCAGGCCATCCTGCACGAAATACGCCTTGCTCTCGTTGCCGTCCTGGTCGTAGTACAGCCGACCGTCAGTGAGGGTGCCGTCCACGTCGAAGCAGGCCATGCGGATCCGCGCCGCAGCGGCATGCAGGTGGGCAGGGAAGGCGGGCAGGGGGGACCAGGGCATCAGGACGTTGGACTCGATCAGGGCAGGTGTGGGGTTACAGACTGAATGGGGTCTACGGACTGTCGGTTAAACCACCCGGGCCCGCAACAGGTCATGAATGTTCAGGGCGCCGACGGCGCGGCCCTGGTCATCGACCACGATCAGCCCGTTGATCTGCTGGGTTTCCATCTGGCGGGCGGCCTCCACCGCCAGCTGGTCGGCTCCGATGGTGCGGGGGTTGCGCGTCATCACGTCGGCGATCTTTGCCGTGCGCACGTCCAGCGCACTGTCCAGCGCCCGGCGCAGGTCACCGTCGGTGAACAGGCCGATCAGCACGCCCTCGGCATCGACCACGGCGGTCATGCCCAGGCGCTTGCGGCTCATCTCCACCAGGGCCTCGCTGAGGCTGGCGCCGGCATCGACCTTGGGCAGATCGGCACCGGTATGCATGACGTCGGTGATATGCAGCAGCAGGCGGCGGCCGAGGCTGCCGGCCGGGTGCGAGCGGGCGAAATCGTCAGCGGTGAAGCCGCGCGCGTCCAGCAGGGCCACCGCCAGCGCGTCGCCCATCGCCAGCGAGGCGGTGGTGCTCGAGGTCGGAGCCAGCGCCAGCGGGCAGGCCTCGGCCGGCACGCTGACGTCCAGGTGGACGTCGGCGGCGGTCGCCAGGCTGGACTGCGGGCGGCCGGTCATGGAGATCAACACGTTGCCCTGGCGCTTGAGCACCGGCAGCAGCATCAGCACTTCGTCCGATTCGCCCGAATAGGACAGGGCCAGCACCACGTCGGCTTCGGTGATCATGCCCAGGTCGCCATGGCCGGCCTCGCCCGGGTGCACGTAGAACGCCGGGGTACCGGTGGACGCCAGGGTTGCGGCGATCTTGCGCGCCACATGGCCTGACTTGCCCATGCCGGTGGCGACCACCCGCCCGCGGCTGCCCAGGATCACCTGGCAGGCCCTCTGGAACGGCTCGCCCAGGCGCTCGGCGACCGCCTGCAGTGCCTGCTGCTCGATCTCGAACACGCGGCGGCCGCTGGCCACCAGGGCGGCCGGCTCGACGGAACGGGGGGGCGGGAGGGACTCGGCCATGCGGACGCCACGCAGCGGAAGTAGAATGAGGGTTCATTTTATTAGGAAAGCCCGTTGGACGCCGACACCATCCGCAACCTGATCGAAACCGGCCTGCCTGGCGCCCGCGCCGATGTGCGGGGCGACGATGGCGTGCATTTCGAAGCGACCGTGGTCTGCGACGCCTTTGCCGGCAAGATGCCGCTGGCACGCCACCGCATGGTCTATGCCACGCTGGGCGACCTGATGGGCGGCGCGATCCACGCGCTGGCGCTGAAAACCGTGACCCCGGCCGAAGCCGGCTGAACCGCAGAAGATCCCGAACCCCATGGCCAAGATCGTTGTGACCGGCGGCGCTGCGCTGCACGGTGAAGTGAGCATCTCCGGCGCCAAGAACGCCGTCCTCCCCATCCTCTGCGCGACCCTGCTGGCCGATGAGCCGGTGGAGATCACCAACGTGCCCCACCTGCACGATGTGGTCACCACGGTGAAGCTGCTGGGCGAACTGGGCGCCAAGGTCACCATCGACCAGGGCACGCTGTCGCGCGGCAGCGCGATCGTGGTCGACCCGCGTGCGGTGAACCAGCACGTGGCGCCGTACGAACTGGTCAAGACCATGCGTGCGTCGATCCTGGTGCTGGGTCCGCTGCTGGCCCGTTTCGGTGCGGCCGAAGTGTCGCTGCCCGGTGGCTGTGCCATCGGCTCGCGTCCGGTCGACCAGCACATCAAGGGCCTGCAGGCGCTTGGTGCCGACATCGTGGTCGAGAACGGATTCATCAAGGCTTCGGCCAAGCGCTTGAAGGGTGGCCACTTCACCTTCGACATGGTGAGCGTGACCGGTACCGAGAACGTGCTGATGGGCGCGGTGCTGGCCGAAGGCACCACCATCCTCGACAACTGCGCGATGGAGCCGGAAGTGACCGATCTGGCCCACTGCCTGATCGCTCTGGGCGCGAAGATCGAAGGCCTCGGCACCGCCCGCCTGGTGATCGAAGGCGTGGAGCGCCTCTCCGGTGGCCGTCATGAAGTGCTGCCCGACCGCATCGAGACCGGCACCTTCCTGGTGGCCGCCGCGATGACCGGCGGCAAGGTCACGGTCAACCGTGCACGTCCGAACACCATGGACGCGGTGCTGTCCAAGCTGGTCGAGGCGGGTGCCCGGATCGAGACCACCGAGGACAGCATCACCCTGGACATGCAGGGCAAGCGGCCGAAGGCGGTCAATCTGACCACCGCGCCGTATCCGGCATTCCCGACCGACATGCAGGCGCAGTTCATGGCGCTCAACTGCGTGGCCGACGGCGTCGGCGTGATCAACGAAACGATCTTCGAGAACCGTTTCATGCACGTCAACGAGCTGCTGCGCCTGGGCGCGGACATCCAGGTCGAAGGCCATACCGCGATCGTGCGTGGCAGCGAGCACCTGAGCGGCGCGCCGGTCATGGCCACCGACCTGCGTGCATCGGCATCGCTGATCCTGGCCGGCCTGATGGCCAGCGGCGATACCACCATCGATCGCATCTACCACCTTGATCGCGGCTACGAGAACATCGAAGAGAAGCTGTCTTCGCTCGGTGCCACCATCCGGCGCGTGTCATGATCCTTCGCGGAAAATTCAGCCCGCGTCGCAAGGCGCTGCTGGCGCTGGTGCTGATCGTGCTGGCGTGGCTGGGGTATGCCTGGTACGCCGATATCGCCATCACCCGCGGCATCGAGCAGAAGGACATGGACTGGAACGGTGACGGCACGGTGTCGCGTGACGAGATCATCCAGTCGTTCTATGCCGTGTCGGTGAACGACAGCCAGGAAGGCAACCGCCATTGCCGCACGTTCGTCTGGCGCGGAAGCGGCGAGCAGATCCGGGTGGACTGCCGCACCGAGTTCAAACCGGCCGAAGAGAAGAAATGAAAAACGCCCGCGCAAGCGGGCGTTTTCCTTGTGCGGGGCCGGGGTCAGAGCCCATCCCCGAGGGGATGGGATCCGACCCCCGGCACTCAGTTCATCGATCGGATGGTCAGGTCCAGCGCGTCGCGGCCGCTTTCCCGCTGCAGCATGCGCGCCGGCACCGGAAACTCCGGCACGATCCAGGCGATCAGCTCCTTGTTGCCGTCGGCACGCGACACCTTGGTCGCCTCGTAGCTCTTGCCGCCCACGGTGATCGATTCCTTGCCGATCACGCGGTAGGTCATGTTCTTGATCCGGCCCTCGTCGACCATGCGGTAGGTCAACGGCTTGCCGGCTGCCAGGTCGCGGGCGATGGCCAGATTGATCAGCAGCGCATCCATGTCGCCGGCCTTCAGGGCGATCGGTCCGGCGCGGTCCGGCTTGATGTCGCCGGTCCAGGTGGCCTGGTTGCTGGTCCAGTTGTAGTTGGCCTGCACGTTGCGCTTCTTCACCAGCAGCGCCGAGCGGTCCTGGCTGCTGAGCGGACGCAGCTGGCCGCGCACTTCCTCGAACACGGTGCTCTGGCTCAGGTCGGCCAGCTGGTTCTTCACCTGCAGGCTGTAGCGCCACTTGTTGCTGCCTTCACTGGCCAGCGTCATGGTGCCGTTGGCCTGCATGCCCATGTAGCTGGCCAGATAGTCGGCCTTGAACGGCTCCAGGGCCATCGCCGGCAGGCTGGCCATCGACAGGGTGGCAGCGGCGATCCACGTCAGGGGGCGGGACAGGGTGTTCATGCTCAGACTCCTTGGTATTCGATCAGGCGGAGATCGACGCGGTCTTCGCCATCTTCGCGTTGCAGGATGCGCACCGGGGTGGGGACACCGTTGGCGATCCAGAGAATGGTTTCGTTGTTGCCGCCGTTGCTGCGGTATACCCGCAGCGCGTTGTAGGACAGGTCGCCGACCTCGACGTTCTCGGTCTGCGGCGCGGCCTGGTAGTCGTGCTGGCGCACCTTGCCCATGTCGACGTAGCGGTAGTGCATGGCCACGCCCGGGCGGGCATCGCGCATGATCGCCAGGTTGATCAGCAGGGCGCTCTGATCGCCGGGCTGCAGCGGAATGGGCTGCGCGCGATCCTTTTTCACATCGCCGGTCCACTGCGCGGTGCCGGCCTGCCAGTTATAGGTGCCGACGGCCTTCTTGCCCAGGAACAGGCCCTTGCGCACCGTGCTCTGGCTCAGCGGCGCATAGACGCCGCCGCGCTCCTCGAACACGGTGCTCTGCTCGATGTTCAGGCCGAGCACGCTGGCAAAGCCGCGGCGGCCCACCACCTGCATGTCCACCCGCCACTGGTTGCCGCCGGTATGGGTGACCTGCATGGTGGCATCGCCGGCCTCCTTGCCCTTGTAGAACGCCTGGTAGGTCGCGGTGAACGGCTGCAGCGGCGGCGGTTCCCAGGCCAGCGCGGGCAGCATGGGCACGGCCGGCGCGGCCGGGGCCTGCGACGGAGCTGCCGGGTCGGCAGAGGGCTGTGCCTGGCCCCAGCCCACGCCAGGCAACACGGCAAGCGACAACAGCAGGGGCGTGCACAGCAGCGTCGTGGTCTTCATGGGGGACAGGGGCCGCAGGAGTGGGGCAGGATGCCAGCCCCGCAGTCAGCGGGGCGTGTGCAGAACGTTATCGGTTCAGGTTTCCGGCGGAATCTAGGGCCAGCGGCCTAAACAGGGGGTGACCGTCGAAGATCGCCTGTCCTTCCCGTTCAGCCAGCCGGCCATCGCACAGCAGCTGCAGGCTGGCGATCAGCAGCGGGTGTTCCACCGCCAGCACGCGCTCGGCAAGGGTCTGTGCATCGTCGCCTGCCAGCACCGGCACGCGCGCCTGCGCCAGCACCGTACCCGCGTCCAGCTCCGGCACCACCAGATGCACGCTTGCGCCATGCTCGGCATCGCCGGCTTCCAGCGCCCGGGCGTGCGTATGCAGGCCCTTGTACAGCGGCAGCAGCGACGGGTGGATGTTGACCAGGCGACCGTTGAAGCGCTGCACGAAGCCAGCGCCGAGAATGCGCATGTAGCCGGCGCAGACGATCCAGTCCGGAGCGGAGACGGCAACCGCATCTCCCAGGGCCAGCTCGTAGGCGGCACGATCGCTGAATTCCTTCGGTGCATGCGCCCAGCGCCGGGAAGGATCGACCCGCTGCAGGGCCGCGGCATCGGGTCGGTCGGAGAACACGCCCACCACCTCGGCCGGCAGGCGGCCCGACGCGATGGCATCCAGGATGGCCTGCAGGTTGCTGCCGCGCCCGGAGGCGAGCACGGCGATGCGGCGGGGTGCGTTCATTACCGGCAACCCAGGCGGTTCAAACGCTTGCCGACGGAGTGTCGAACACGGCTTTCACCTGGGGGCGGAGCAGGGCGATCAGGGTGAACACCCCCAGCACCGTGCCCACCGGGGTGAACAGGCAGGACAGGCCCGCCACCACCAGGCACAGCACGTAACGGCGGCGCTGCGCCAGGCAGCGCCCGGCGTAGGCGACGAAGGCCCCCAGGGTGACGCCGCCCACCACGATCACGCTGCCGATGATGGTGAACATCCAGCCGAACATCCGCTGCTCGGCGGGCGATGAGGGCTGCCCCTCCGAGCTCAGCGGCAATGCCCCGGTCAGGGCGCTCACGCCCAGCACGATGTGGATGATGAAGATCAGCGAGAACAGTGCGATGAGCGCACCGACCACATAGTGTCCGATGGACAGCGCCCGCAGATGGCTGGCGTCCTGCGGGCCGAATACGGGTGCCGTCAGCAGCGGCGGCGGCACCGGGTTCGAGGGGGATGGGGGCATTGCGTCCATGCGGGCTCCTCTGCAGGGGTCAGGCGATGCGGACGCGCTCGGCGCCTTCGGTGGTGACGACCTGGCCGATGGTCCAGTGATCCAGGCCCTGGGCCGTGACCGCGGCGGACACCGCCTCGACCTGGTCCGGCGCGACGATCAGCACGAAGCCGATGCCGCAGTTGAACGTGCGCCACATTTCGCTGTCGGCGACCGCGCCTTCCTTCTGCAGCCACTGGAACACCGGCGGCAGCGCCCACGAGGCCGCCTGGATGTCCAGGCCGAGGCCGTCCGGGACCACCCGGATGATGTTCTCGGTCAGTCCGCCACCGGTGATGTGGGCCATGCCGTGGATGGCATCGCCATGCGACTTCAGCAGCGACAGGATCGGCTTGACGTACAACCGGGTCGGGGCCATCAGCGCGTCGACCAGCTTCACGCCGCCTTCCAGCTCAAGATCGGCCGGACGCCCGGCGCGGTCGTAGATGCGGCGGACCAGCGAGTAGCCATTGGAGTGCGGGCCGGACGAGGCGATGCCGATCAGCACATCGCCGGCCGCCACGCTGGCGCCATCCTTCAGTTCGCTCTTTTCCACCGCGGCCACGGTGAAGCCGGCCAGATCGTACTCGCCCGGGGCATACATGTCGGGCATTTCAGCGGTCTCGCCGCCGATCAGTGCGCAGCCGGCCTCGGTGCAGCCGTTGGCGATGCCGCCCACGACCGCCGCGGCGGTATCCACGTCCAGCTTGCCGGTGGCGAAGTAGTCCAGGAAGAACAGCGGCTCGGCGCCCTGCACCAGCACGTCGTTCACGCACATCGCGACCAGATCGATGCCGATCGTATCGTGGCGGTTCAGCTGGTGGGCCAGCTTCAGCTTGGTGCCGACACCGTCGGTACCCGACACCAGCACCGGTTCGCGGTACTTGTTGGACAGGTCGAACAGGGCGCCGAAACCGCCCAGGCCGCCCATCACTTCCGGACGGAAGCTGCGCTTGACCAGGGGCTTGATCCGCTCGACCAGCTCGTTGCCGGCGTCGATGTCGACGCCCGCGTCACGGTAGGTGAGGGGGGAGGGGGCGGAAGACGGGGTGTTGGTCACGGGCGTCGGCGCTGGCAGGGGTTGAACGGGCGATTTTAACAGGCCGCATTGGCGCACAGGCCGTATTCGGGCAACAATTCCCCCCGGATACGTCGAGCCAATGGATGTCCTGATGCGCCGCAGCCTGATTCTCACCCTGCTTCTTGCGTTGAGCCTGCCGGTGGCCACGATGGCCCAGAGCGGCCTGCGCACCGAGGGGGATGTCGCCACCGCCAGTGGGGCCTACGAGGCCGAAGTGCCGGTCAACAGCCAGGCCGAGGCCGACCGCAATGGCGGGCTGGCACGCGCCCTGAGCGTCGTGCTGGGCAAGCTGTCGGGCGACCGCAGCGTGATGTCCCGGCCCGGCGTGGTGCAGGCCCTGCGCAATGCCAAGGATTACGTGGCCAGCTACGACTACAAGCAGGACCAGAGCGTCAGCGCCAGCGGTGCGCCCAGTTTCCGCACCCTGCTGGTGGCCCGTTTCCGCGAGGACGACGTCGATTCGCTGGTCGCCGCGCTGGGCCTGCCGCTGTGGCCGCAGCCCCGACCGAAGCCGGTGCTGTGGCTGGCCGTCGATGACGGCAGCGGCCCGCGCCTGGTCAGCGTGCAGCAGGCCAATGCCGCGCGCCCGCTGCTGAACCGCGCCATCGAGCGCGGCTACAAGCTGGGCCTGCCCAGTGGGGGCGCTGCCGAACAGGCGCTGGCCGGTGCCATCTGGCGCCAGGACAGCGCCGCCGTGGCCCGCGCCTCTTCGCGCTACTCGCCGCCGATGCAGCTGATCGGCAAGCTCTACCGTGCCAATGGCGGCTGGCAGGCGGACTGGGTGTTCGTCGACGATGGCCGTGAACTGAACAGATGGACCAGCAAGGACGCCAACGCCATGCGCGCGATGGCCGCGGGCGCCGACGGCGCGGCCGACGCGCTGGTCAAGCGTTATGCCAAGGCGGGTGTGGCCACCGGCCAGGCGGGCAGCTACCGGGTGGTGGTCACCGGCATCAACAGTGCCGATGACTACCTGCGACTGGCCGCGGGCCTGCGCGACGTGCCGGTGGTGCGCAATGTCACCCCGCTGCATGCCAGCGCGGGCCGGCTGGAGCTGACCGTGGAAATGACCACCGGCCTGGCCGGCTTCAACCGCATGCTGGGTGACAGCGGCGTGCTGGTTCCAAACGCCCCGCTGCCTGCCCTTCCGACACCGATCGATGACACCACCGGCGTGCCGGTGCAGGCGCCGGTCAGCAACGAGTACCGACTGCGATGACCCTGACGCCGGAAGCTGAAATCGCGCAGTTCCTGCGCCGGGTCAAATACATCCTGCTTGCCGGCCTGATCGGCTGGATCGTGTGGCTGCTGGCGCCGATCCTGACGCCATTCGTGCTGGCGCTGGCGCTGGCCTGGCTGGGTGATCCGCTGGTGGACCGCATCGAGGCCACCGGGCGCTCGCGCATGACCGGCGTGGTGCTGGTGTTCGTGGCCATGGTGCTGGTGATCGTCGCCGCGCTGCTGGTGCTGGTGCCGATGATCGAAAAGCAGATCACCACCCTGGTGGCGGCCGTGCCGCAGGCGCAGGCCTGGCTGATGCAGACCGGCATTCCGTGGTTCGAGCAGAAGACCGGCCTGGAGGTGATGCAGTGGCTGGACCCGGATCGCCTGATCGAATGGGTGCGCAGCCATTGGCAGCAGGCGGGCGGCTTCGCCAAGACCTTCATGGGATATGTCTCGCGCTCGGGCTTCACGATGGTGACCTGGGTGGTCAACATCCTGCTGCTGCCGATCCTGGCGTTCTACTTCCTGCGCGACTGGGACAAGCTGGTGGAGCGCGTCGCCTCGGTCATTCCGCGCAACCACATCGGCACCATCACGGCGCTGGCGCGCGAATCCAACGAGGTGCTGGGGGCCTTCATCCGCGGCCAGTTCCTGGTGATGCTGGCACTGGGCGTGATCTATGCCGGCGGCCTGTCGCTGGTGGGGCTGAAGCTGGGGCTGCTGATCGGCATGATCGCGGGCCTGATCAGCTTCATTCCGTACCTGGGCGCGACCACCGGCATCCTGATGGCGATCATCGCCGCGCTGGTGCAGGCGCAGGGCTTCGACCTGAAACTGCTGATACTGGTCGGTGTGGTGTTCACGGTCGGCCAGTTGCTGGAGAGCTATGTACTGACGCCGCGCATCGTCGGCGACAAGATCGGCCTGCATCCGGTGGCGGTGATCTTCGCGGTGATGGCCGGCGGCCAGCTGTTCGGCTTCCTCGGCATGCTGCTGGCGCTGCCGGTGGCTGCCGTGTCCAACGTGCTGCTGCGCTATGCGCACCAGCGCTATCGGCAGAGCGATCTTTACGCGGGTGAGAAATCGGCGATCGTGCTTGACGGTGTGGTCGAGCCGCCCCACATCATCCTCGACACGAACGACAAGGGCCCCGACCTGAAGTGATGGGTGTGCCGCAACTGCCGCTGGCCCTGCACTACCCGCGGGACCAGCGCCTGGAGACCTTCATCGGCGCACCGGATGGTGCGCTGGCGCAGCTGCGCGCGATCGCGGTCGGTGCCAGCCACGACTGGGTCTACCTGGAAGGCGCGGCAGGCACGGGCAAGACGCATCAGGCGCTGGCGATGTGTTCCAGCGCCGAGCAGGCCGGGCGGCTGCCGACCTATGTGCCGCTGGCCAGTGCGGCCGGCCGTGTGCGTGCAGCGCTGGAGGGGCTGGAGGCGCGCGAGCTGGTCGCGCTGGACGGACTGGACGAGATTGCCGGCAACCGCGAGGACGAGATTGCCCTGTTCGATTTCCATAACCGTGCGCGCGCTGCCGGCGTGACCGTGCTCTACACGGCGCAGAAGGCGCCGGGCGAACTCGGACTGGTGCTGCCGGACCTGCGCTCGCGGCTGGGCCAGTGCGTGCGGGTGCTGTTGCAGCCGCTGGACGAGGAAGGACGCGCGGCGGTGCTGCGCGAGCGCGCGCTGCGACGGGGGCTGGCCATCGACGAGGCGGCGATCGAGTGGCTGCTGTCGCACACCGGGCGCGAGCTGGGCGGGCTGATCACGTTGCTGGACTGGCTGGACCGCGAATCGCTGGCGGCCAAGCGTCGGATCACCGTGCCGTTCCTGCGCCAGGTGCTGGAAGAAGGCCGTCCTCGCTACTGAGGTTGGGGTTTGTTTTGCAGGGCTGCCGCCCTGCACCCGCCGAAGCCAGAGCAACGTCAACGTCAAACGCGGGCTTCCTGAGGGGAGGCGGGGTGGCTCAGGTTGCGGGGGACGGCGCAAGCAGGTTCCCGCAATCTGCCGGGACTGCGTACTGCACTGTTGTTGGTGGGTGTCGACCTTGGTCGACACGGTAGATCCACGCGTAGCGTGGATGCGCTTTCGCTTCGCGAGCGAAGCGACCCGCTTCTGCTTTTCTTTCTTTCTTCCGTGGCTGGACGCGCAAGGAAACTGTCAGAGGCCGGGCGGGTGGGCCATGCAGGGGCGTTGGCGCCATGGATGGCGCCATCGAGCTTACAGGGACGTACTTGCAGCGTCCCCTGCATGGCCCACCCGCCCGGCCGAACACGGCTTTTGATTGGAGCGACCAACCACGAGGGGCTCAGCCGTTCGCCGCCAACTCAACATCCAGCGCGCGCAGGCGATCCACCGTGCCGACGTCGGTCCAGCGCCCGCGATGGTGCTGCCCCGTCATCAACCCCTGCGCCATGAAATGCTTCTGCAGTGGCACCACCGAGAACTTCGGCGGCAGCCGCTCGCTGCCCGGCGCATCGCCAATCACCGCGCGCCAGTCGGCCACGATTGAAGGGCGGTACACGCCGATGCCGGCATAGGTCAGGCACGTCCCTTCGCGGTCGTGGTGCAGCAGGCCCTGTGTGTCCAGCCGGTAATCACCGTGCGGATGCTGCGTGGGGTTGTCGACCAGCACCAGATGCGCCTGGCCCCGCGGCTCGCGCGGTAGTGTGGCGAAATCGAAATCGGTCCAGATGTCGCCGTTGACCACCAGGAACGGATCCTCACCCAGTGCCGGCAGGGCATTGAGAATGCCTCCGCCGGTCTCCAGCGGGGTATCGCCTTCATGCATGAAGTGCAGGCGCACACCCCATCGGCTGCCATCGCCAAGCATCGCCGGGAATTGTTCCGCCAGCCATGCGGTATTGACCACGATATCGCGCACGCCGCAGGCGGCCAGGCGCTCCAGGTGCCAGACGATCAGCGGCTTGCCGGCCACTGCGAGCAGCGGCTTGGGTGTGTGCAGGGTCAGCGGGCGCATGCGTTCGCCCAGGCCGGCGGCGAAGATCAGCGCCTTCATCGGGCCACGCGCATCGGTGTGCCGAGCTCGGCCAGCGCCGGCTTGATGCGTGTGTCCAGCAGCTGCCGCAGGGGGGCCAGCTCGCGGTAGCGCGGCAGTACTTCGTCCAGATAGGTGATGAAGCGCGGCGCATCGTCCAGGTAATGACCCTTGTTGTCGCGGTAACGCAGGCGGCAGAACAGGCCCAGGATCTTCACGTGGCGCTGGATGCCCATCCAGTCCGCGTCACGCAGGAAGGTCGCACGGTCGGGCACCGGCAGGCCCGCAGCGTGCGCGCGCGCGTGGTACTGCGCGAGCCACTCGTCCACGCGCTGCAGCGGCCAGCTCAGGAACGCGTCCTTGAACAGGCTCACGGCATCGTAGGCGATCGGGCCCCGCACCAGGTCCTGGAAATCCAGCACGGCCGGACCGTCGGCAACGGGCATCAGATTGCGGGGCATGTAGTCGCGGTGGGTCATCAGCTGCGCCTGGCCCAGTGCGTTGTCCATCAACCGGCGATGGACGAGCTGCAGGCCCTCGATTTCGCCGCAGTCCAGCTGCAGGTTGAGATGGCGCTGCAGAAACCATTCGTCGAACAGGCCGGCATCGCGCTGCAGCAGGGCTTCGCCGAACTGGCCGAAGTCGGCCGGCACCGGGATCGCCTGCAGGCGCAGCAGCTGATCGATGGCGCGGCCGAACCATTCGTCGGCGTTGCGCTCGTCGAGGATTCTCGCCAGGGTCGGACCGCCGAGATCCTCCAGCAGCAGGAAGCCGGCGTCCAGATCCTGCGCAAGCAGGGCCGGCACACGCAGGCCGTGGTCGTGCAGCAGGCCGCGCATGCGCAGCCAGGGACGGGGGTCTTCCAGTCCCGGCGGAGCATCCATCACGATGTGGCTGCCGCGTGTACCGGTGACGCGCCAGTAGCTGCGCATGCCCGCATCGACCGAGGCACGTTCAACCACGGCCTCTGCATCGCCAAGCTGGACACGGGCCCACTGCAGTCGCTGCGCGCTGCGCTGGGGATCGGAGGCGGGTTCGGTCATGCGGGCATATCCGGGCGCGCGGGGCGCGCCGACGTCGGGGACAGGAAGGGAAAGGCGGGGCCGTTTCAGCGGCGACCGCTGAACAGGCGCAGGATCGCCAGCACGGCCACCGCGCCGACCACGGCACCGAGGAACCCAGCCGGTTCGCCCGGGGCGTACCAGCCCATGTACTGACCAAACCAGCCGGCCAGCAGGGCACCGAGGATGCCCAGCACGATGGTCAGCAGGCAGCCCATGCGGTTGTTGCCCGGCATGAAGAAGCGCCCGAGCAGGCCGACGAAGAAGCCGACCAGCAGGATGTACAGCCAGCTGCTGCTGCCGAACAGACCATTCATGCGTGTGCGTTCCGCTTGAGAAGAACGCAGCCTAGCAAGGCCGGGCTGCGTCCGTCACGGTGTGCCGGATCAGCAGCAGCCGTGGTCGCCATGGCGCGTGCCGCTGTCGGCGGCCACCGGCGAACCACTGGTCTCGCCACGCAGGCTGGCGGCGTAGTGCTCGCTGATCACCTTGGACACGCAGGCGGTGACCTTCTTGCCCATCGGAATGTGCAGGAACTCGTTCGGGCCGTGCGCGTTCGAGTGCGGGCCAAGCACGCCGGTGATCATGAACTGGGCACCGGGGAACTTCTCGCCCAGCATGCCCATGAACGGAATCGAGCCGCCTTCGCCCATGTACATCGCCGGCTTGCCGAAGAAGGTCTGGCTGGCTTCGTCGATGGCCCGGGTCAGCCACGGCGCCATGGCCGGGGCATTCCAGCCGGTGGAGGCCTTTTCCAGATCCAGGGTGACCTGCGCGCCGTTCGGCGGATCGCGCAGCAGCGCTTCTTTCAGCAGTTCGCCGCAGGTCTTGCCATCGGCGGTGGGCGGCAGGCGCAGCGACAGCTTCACCGAGGTCTGCGGGCGCAGCACGTTGCCGGCCGATTCCAGCGACGGCATGCCGCCGATTCCGGTGACCGACAACGCCGGACGCCAGGTGCGGTTGAGCACCAGCTCGGTGAGGTCTTCGTTCATCGGGCGCAGGCCATCGACCAGCGGGAACTTCTCGAAGATGGCCGTATCGACCACTTCGGCGGCACGCTTGGCCTGTTCCTGGCGCTCGGCCGGGATTTCCACGTTCATGCCGTCGATCAGGATGCGGCCGGTGTCTTGGTCCTCAATGCGCGACAGCAGCTGGCGCAGCAGGCGGAAGCTGGACGGCACCACGCCGGAGGCATCCCCGGAATGCACGCCTTCGTTGAGCACCTTGACGGTGAAGTTGCCCCCGGTGAGGCCGCGCAGCGACGTGGTGCACCACAGCTGGTCGTAGTTGGCGCAGCCCGAATCCAGGCAGACCACCAGCGACGGCTTGCCGATGCGGTCGGCCAGATGATCCACGTAGGCGGGCAGGTCGTAGCTGCCGGACTCTTCACAGGCTTCAATCAGGACCACGCAGCGCGCGTGCGGCAGGCCCTGGGCCTGCAGGGCCAGCACGGCGGCCAGCGAACCGAAGATCGCGTAGCCATCGTCGGCGCCGCCGCGTCCATAGAGCTTGTCGCCACGCAGAACCGGGGTCCACGGGCCCAGGTCGTCGTCCCAGCCGGTCATTTCCGGCTGCTTGTCCAGGTGCCCGTAGAGCAGGATGGTGTCGTCGCCGGTTTCCGGGCCGGTGGCGGGAATTTCCAGAAGAATCAGCGGGGTACGGCCTTCCAGGCGCACCACTTCGACCTTCAGGCCCGGCAGCTCCTGTGCCTTGGCCCAGGTCTCCATCAGGGTGACCGCCTGTTCCATGTAGCCGTTCTGCACCCAATTGGCGTCGAACATCGGCGACTTGTTGGGAATGCGGATGTAGTCGACCAACTGCGGGACGATTTCGCTGTCCCACTTGTCATTCACGAATTGGCCGAGCTTGGCGCTGTCCATCTGAAACTCCGGTTGCATGG
Organism: Stenotrophomonas sp. STEN147; assembly: GCF_056757995.1. Classification (NCBI taxonomy): domain Bacteria; kingdom Pseudomonadati; phylum Pseudomonadota; class Gammaproteobacteria; order Lysobacterales; family Lysobacteraceae; genus Stenotrophomonas; species Stenotrophomonas sp. STEN147. The sequence continues at coordinate 126,426 of NZ_JBRRCG010000003.1, read as the reverse complement.
CTGATCCGGCCATTCTACGCCTGCGCCGGGGGTAGGGTTTTTCCTACATCACGTCGGGTATTTGGCTGGCTTTTAGAAATCCACGAAACCGATAGTCTGTGTGTATGTGGTGACGGACACTGTTCCTACCGACGGGATTGCCGGTCGGGGCGGCCAGAACCACAAGGAGTTATACGTCGTGCCTTGGTTAGTCGTGTTGAGGGCACTGGTACTGGCAATGGGGATCGCAGGGGCGCATGCCGCCGAACCGATCGACATCAACCGGGCCGATGTCCAGGCGCTGCAGCAGGGATTGACGATGGTCGGAGCCAGGAAGGCTGCGGCGATCGTCGAGCACCGGCGCAGACACGGGCCCTTCAAGCGCGTCGAGGATCTGACGCAGGTGAAGGGGATAGGGACAGTGATCGTCGAACGGAATCGACAGCGGATCACCGTAGGCGACAGGCTGTTGCCCGCGGATCCGGTACCCGGATCGGTACCGGTGCGGACCGTACCAAGGCGTTGACAACAGGAATCGTCGGGACCCGCAGGAGGCCGGTCCACCGGGCACCGCCAGGGAGGCTGTGTTCACCGACCGTCGCAGGATGCGGCACCAATCACCAGGATGGTGGCATCACAGACCTGTGGAAGGGGCTGAGATACAAGCAGGACAGACGCGGCCGCGTGCAGGATGCATCGCCACCCCCACTTCGCAGGACGCGCGGGGGAGGCAGCAGGCCGACAAGGACGTGACGATTGCCCGGTACGACACAGGGTTGTGTCGCCGGGCATTCTCTTTTGGCGCGTTCGCTACGGCGCGATGGTGTACGGTGACCGCTTCGCATGGAATGGAACCTCCGCTGGATGCGTCTGCACCGCCCGTCCCTGATGCTTTCCCTTGTGCTGGCACTGCCGCTGACCGTGCAGGCCGCGCCGCCGTCTTCGCACTCGACCGACCCGTCCGGGCCGGTCGCCGCCGAACGCGGGCCTACTGATCTCAAGCCGGGCGAGTTCCTCTGGCATCCGGAGATTTCCCCGGCCGGCCCGATCGTGCTGGTCGTCAGCCTGGACGAGCAGCGCGCCTACGTGTATCGCAACGGGATCGCCATCGGGCTGACCACGATCAGTTCGGGCAAGGCGGGACACGAGACGCCGACCGGGGTGTTCACGATCCTGCAGAAGGACAAGGACCACCGCTCCAACCTCTATAACAGCGCACCGATGCCGTACATGCAGCGGCTGACCTGGGACGGCATCGCCCTGCATGGCGGCAGCCTGCCGGGGCATCCGGCCTCGCATGGCTGCGTACGGCTGCCGCAGGCGTTCGCGCAGAAGCTGTTCAGCGAGACCCGGCGCGGCGATACGGTGGTGGTGGCCGATGCCAAGAGCGCGCCGATGACGTTGGCCTATCCCGCCGTACTGGCGCCGGTCAACGCGCGCGGCGAGGCCCTGCCCGAGACCGGCGACGGCGGTGTGGCGGCGGCCTGGTGGAACGACAGCGCGGCGCCGGCCGGGCAGGTCGGCATCCTGGTCAGCCTGCACGACCAGCGGCTGTACGTCCTGCGCGACGGCGTGATGATCGGCGAATCGCCGCTCAAAGCCGATGCGCTGCCAGCCTTCCAGGGCACCACGCTGTTCGTGATGGGGCAGGGCTACAGCGATGTTCCCAGCCCGCTCGATGCGAAGCAGCGCCTGCATCAATGGACGGCCTATCCGTTGCTGGGCCAGGACCGCGCACAGGCGACCCCGGACCTGTTGGCCACGCCGTCGCTGCCATTGGCGCTGCCGGCCGATTTCGCCCGGCAGCTGTACCAGGTGCTGGTGCCGGGCACGACGCTGCTGGTGACCTCGCTGCCCGCCGTGCGCCCAAGCCCGGCTGAATCCGGCCTGCAGCCGGTCTTGGAATCCGAGCCGACAGGGTCCACTCTCACAGGCAACTGAGTCCTGTGTCCCGTCCATGACTGCATCCCGCCTGTGCCGGCTGGCCACGCTTGGCCTGCTGGCAACCTCGGCCAGCGCACCCGCGTTGGCGCAGACGCCCGCCATCGCGACCCGTGCCGAGGATCTGGCCGCCCTGCTGGCACGCACCGCGCCGAAGGCCGATCGCCATGTGCTGCAGCTGGCGGCGCAGGCCATGCGCTGCGCCCTGTTGCGACCGGAACTGGGCATCAGCGGCGAACGCCTGAGCGTGATTGACTATTCGCGGCCCTCCACCGAGCCGCGCCTATGGGTGTTCGACCTGGCGCAGCAGCGGCTGTTGTTCGAGGAATGGGTGGCGCACGGCCGCAACAGTGGTGAGAACCGGACCGAGCATTTTTCCAATCGCGACGGCAGTTACATGTCCAGCCTCGGTGTGTTCACCGCGCAGGAAACCTACATGGGCGGCAACGGCTACTCATTGCGGCTAGCCGGGCTGGAACCGGGCTTCAACGACCGCGCGCGCGAGCGTGCGATCGTCATCCATGGCGCCCCGTACGTGAATCCGGCGACCGCACAGCTGCAGGGTCGGCTGGGCCGCAGCCTGGGGTGTCCGGCGGTGCGGCTGTCGGTGGCCAGGCCGCTGATCGACGCGTTGCGTGGTGGCACGATGGTGTTCGCCTATTACCCCGACCAGGACTGGCTGAAGCACTCGCAGCTGCTGGGTGGCCAGTGCGGCGCGCAGGGTACGGTCGCCACGCGCTGATGCGCGATTGCACGTGGCGTGGTGCAATGCACGCATGGATATCGATGCGCTGCTGAAGACACCGACCCAGGTGATTGCCCGCCTGGATTACCGCCGCGAACGCTGGCGCAATGGCCTGGGCTGGACCCGCGAAATCCTGCGGCTGCCGTCGCACGGGGACGACTGGGCCCTGCGCCTGTCCGTGGCGGAGATCGAACAGGATGCCGCGTTCTCCGCATTTCCGGGCGTGGAGCGCGAACTGGTGCTGCTGCAGGGCAACGGTGTGCGTCTTCGCTTCGCCGATGGCCGGGTGGCGGAGGTGCTGCCGCCGCATGGTCGCGTGCGCTTTGCCGGCGAAGAGGCCCTGCACGGCGAACTGGTGGACGGCACCACCCATGATTTCAACCTGATGTGGAAGCGCGGGCAGTTGCACGCCGAGCTGCTGCACCGGCCGCTGGTGGGGCCGATGTTCTTCTTCTGCGAGCCGGGCGTGGCGTGGGCGCTGCACCTGCTGGCGGGCGAGGCCGGCTTTGCCGCGGACAGTGGCTTGCCGCCGATGCAGGCAGGCGACACCGCGTGGCTGGCGGCCGGCGAGCGCCAGCGGCATGCGCTGCAGGGCAGTGGCGAGCTGCTGGCGATACGGGTGAGCGCCGCGGACTGATGATTCGCATGCGCCGATGGGCATCATCCGCGCATGCGCTCGGCACTGCCTGGGCTAATACACATCACGGCGGTAACGGCCGGCCACCAGCAGGGCCTCCTTGCCCGCAACACCCAGCACCTGCTCGATCACTGCATCCACCGCCGGGGCCATGCCCTGCATGCTGCCGCAGACCAGGATCGTCGCGCCTTCATCCACCCACAGCCGCAGTGTTGCTGCTTCGGCCAGCAGCCGGTCCTGCACATAGCGATGCGCACCGCCATCGCGGCTGAACACTGCATCCAACCGCGCCAGTGAGCCGTCGGCGAGCATTCCCTGCAGTTCGTCACCGAAGTGGAAGTCGTGGGCGGCGGTGCGCTCGCCGAACAGCAGCCAGGTACGACGCGCACCCTGCTGGACACGTTCGTGCAGGTGTGCACGCAGGCCGGCGATGCCGGTGCCGTTGCCGATCAACAGCAACGGCACGTCGGCGGCCACGCCATGGAAGTTGTCGTTGCGGCGCAGCCGCAGTTGCACCGGCTCGCCGATGACCGCGTGATCGCACAGCCAGCCGCTGCCGATGCCAGGCGTGCCGTCCGCGCGCAGCTGGCGACGCAGCAGCAGCTCCCCCGCGCCATCGGCCATCACCGAGGCGATCGAGTATTCGCGATGCGGCAGCGGCTGCAGGGCCGCCAGCAGGGCGGGCAGATCACCCGGTGGCACCAGCGAGGGCAGGTGCGAGCGTTCGACACGGGCCAGCAGCGTCTGACCGTCCTCGAGCACCGTCTGCGGATCGAAACCCTGTGATTCCAGCCAGGCCCGCGCGCTGTGCCGCGCGTGCTGCGGGCCGATCTCGGCGATGTCACCGGCCTGCCACTGCACGTTGTTGCCTGCCGGTGGCTGCAGGCGCAGCCAGTACACCGGTCCGCCCTGGCTGCCGGGATTGAGGTGCCGGCGTTGCAGCAGCGTCCACGGCTGATATTCGGCCGGGCTCCAGTCGGGCAGTTCGCTGGCGCCACCGGCGAGTTGTCCGAGCAGTTGCTGCCAGTGCCGCAGTGCAGCGGGATCGGCGTTGTCGACCTCTATGGCGTCGAACAGGGCATGTGCGCCGTGCTGGCGCAGCCAGTCGTCGAGCTGGTGACCGAAGGCGCAGAAGTGACCGTAGCTGCGATCACCCAGGGCGAGAACGCCGTACGAAAGATGCTGCAGCGATGACGGCAGGGCCATCACATGGCGCAGGAAGGGTACGGCGTGATCGGGCGGGTCGCCTTCGCCGGTGGTACTGGCGATGAACAGTGCACGCTGGCTGCCGGCCAGCAAGGTGGCGTCGACCTCATGCAGACCGCGCACACGCACCGGCACGCCGGCACCACGCAATGCCTCGGCACTGCGTTCGGCCAGTTCGCGGGCGAAGCCGGTCTGGCTGGACCAGACCAGCAGGATCGGCGCGCCGTCGCCAGAGGCAGCATCGTCGCGCGGTCGCCCACGCCACCACAGTGTGGTGCAGACCAGCGCATACAGCACGGTGGCGATGATGGCGATCTGCGATTGCCGTGCCGGGGGTGCGCCCTGCCACCAGGCTTCGCCGAGATGCAGTCGCAGCAGCGCCCAGGCGATCAGCGCCAGCAGGATCAGTACAAGCGCGTTGCCGAGCAGCGCGCGCGACGGCCGTGCGCTCATGCGTCCCGCTCGTCGAGCAGGCGCTGGAAGGCGCTGCTGAGAAACTCGTGCGGGCCATCCGCTGCGCGATGCAGGTAGCGTGCGGCCAGTCCTTCGCGTTCGGCCAGCGCCATGCCGTGCTCGCGGCCGAGTACGGTGAGTGCGGTGGCCCAGGCATCAGCATGCATCGCGTCGTCGGCGACCACCGTCACCGCCGCTGCAACCTGGCGTACCGGCCTGCCGGTGCGCGGGTCGAGGCTGTGGCTGTAGGCCTCGCCATCGGCCTGATAGTGATGCCAGCGATCGCCGGAGGTAGCGACCGCCTTGCCGTCCAGCGCCAGCACCCGCGGTGGTGTTTTGGCGTGCGCGTCTTCTTCCGGCGCCGATTCCACCAGCACGCGCCACCGTTGGCCATCGGGCTTGCGGCCGTAGCCGGCCAGTTCGCCACCGACCTCGATCAGTGCAGCAGCGATGCCCTGATCGCGCAGCCACGCGGCCACGTGATCGACGCCGAACCCCTTGGCGATCGCAGAGAGATCCAGTTCCAGTCCGCCGGGCTGCAGCAGCGCATCGCCGCGCCATTGCAAGCGCTGCCAACCGCAGCGCTCGCGCGTGGCCTGCACGGCGGCGGCATCGGGTTGGCGGCGTTCGCCGGCATGTGCACCGAAACCCCACAGTGCCACCAGCGGACCGATGGTGGGATCGAACGCACCGTCGCTGGCGGCAGCGATGGACCGCGCGCAGGACAGGACGTGACGGGTTTCGGCAGGCAGGGTGCACCACTGGCCTGCATCGGCGCTGTTGTAGCGGCTGAGGTCCGAGCCGGCGTCCCACGTACTCATCTGCGCGACCACATCATCCAGGCGCGCCTGGATGCCGGCGTGCAGCGGGTGCAGGTCGCGCTGGCGCGGCGCGACCAGCGACACGCTCCAGGTGGTGCCCATGGTGGTGCCGCCGAGGCGGGCGATGTCGAGCAGGGAATCGGTCATGACGGGGCGTGGCGGCTGCGATGCCGGGGCGTGCCCGGCATCGCGGTCCCCATTACTGCGGCAGCACTTCCAGCGTGGCCACGTAGCTCAGGCGACGCTTGGCGGCCTGCTTCACCGAGGTCTTGTTGTCTTCAGTGCCGGTTTCCAGCCAGTACATGCCGGCTTCCGGCCAGGTCACCTTGATCTCGCCCTTGGCGTCGCTGGTCACCTTCAGTTCGTCCTGCGCGTTGCGGTAGCGGGTGGCGCCGCGCACGATCTCGAAGGCCAGCCCGGCCGTCGGCTTGCCATCGACCAGCACGCGGAAGGTGGCTTCCTCGCCGGCGAACAGGTCGTTCGGGTGACCGACCGCAACCAACTCGATGCCGCGGTTGGTCGGCTTCAGCGCGGTATCGTTCGGCGCGCCATTGGTCACGAACGTCTCCACGCGGCCGACCGACTGGCTCACTTCCAGCTTCTCCGCGTCCTTGGGCAGTTCGCCGAAGGTGGCGGCGGTACCGCGCCAGCGCTTGCGCTCGCCGTTCTGTTCGTAGGTGGCGAACAGGCCGTCATTGACCGACGCGATGCGGTAAGTGCCCTGCTGCTTCAGCTCCAGATCGAACACGCTGCGGTACTTGCCGGTCGAGGCGTTCTGCGGCTGCACGCTGCTGCCGTCCGGCGCGGTGATCACCAGCGATTCCAGGCGCAGCGGCACGTGGTTGAAGTAGAACAGGTCGTTGGAGACTGCACCATCAACAGTGATCCACGGCGCATTGCCGGCGATCACGGTCTGCGAGGGCAGCAGCCAGGCCTTGTGGGCGAGTGCGGAAAAGGGAAGGGCAGCGGCCAGAGCGGCGGCGAGGACGAGCGTGCGCTTCATGGGGAAGACTCCAGGGACGTTGGGTGGGTGAGGGCAGAGCCCTCCTGTGGAAGGGGGCCGACCCCGGGGTCGGACCCCTTTCCAACGGAAAGGGCTCTGACCCCGGCTCAGGCGGTTACGGTTTGATGGCGAGGGTGACCTGGCCCAGTTCGGTGGCGCCCTGCGCCTTGCCGTTCTGTGCGGTGGTGGCCGGCCAGGTGAAGGGGATTTTCAGCAGTTCGCGGCCACCGACTTCGCGCACTGCTTCCACCACCAGGGTGTAGTTGCCCGGGGCCAGCTGCTTCAGCGCCGGCTGCCTGTCGTTGAACGACAGCGCGTGCTTGCCGACCGGACGTGTCGGGCCGGTCACGCCGTCCACCGGCACCTGCAGGGTGCGGCCGCTCTTGCGCCACCACTGGCGCAGGTCGGGCAGCCACTTGGTGCCGTGGCCTTCACTGTTGCTGGTCTGCTGGTACCAGACCGACAGGTTGGCCGCGACTTTCTGGTCGGCGCCTTCCAGCCACACGGCCACATACGGGCGGTGGTATTCGGCCACGTTGAGCTTGGGCACCTCGACGTTGATGTCGAGCGTGGCGGCATAGGCCGGCGAGGTGGCCAGCAGGCCGCTGAGGGCGATGGTCAGGGTGACGCGCATGGGGCGGCTCCGGTGAAGGGGATTCGATGGTTCAGTGGATCAGCAGCAGGGCGATCAACAGCGGGATCATCAGGCCCAGGCCGACCAGCGGCCAGGTCATGCGCCGCTGCCGTGCATGCAGGTGCAGCAGGAACAGGCCGGTGATGCAGAACACCAGGCAGGCCACGGCGAAAAGGTCCAGGAACCAGCCCCACGCCGGGCCCGCGTTGCGGCCCTTGTGCAGGTCGTTGAGGTAGGACACCACGCCGCGGGAGGTTGACTCGTATTCCACCGCGCCGGTTTCGCGATCGATGCTGAGCCAGGCGTCGCCGCCGGGGCGTGGCAACGACAAGTAGATCTCCTCGGCCGACCACTCGGCTGGGCGACCGCCGATGGCGATGCCCAGCTGCGTATCCAGCCATTGCCGGGCCGGGCGCGGAATCGGCGCGTTTCCGTCTTCGCGCGTGCCGAGCTGGCCGAGCAGATCGGCCGGCAGTTGCAGCTGCTGGTTCTGCACCTGGGGCTTGGCTTCGATCTTCGCTGCGTGGTTGAGGGTCAGGCCGGTCACCGCGAACAGCAGCATGCCGATCAGGCACACCGCCGAGCTGATCCAGTGCCACTGGTGCAGCGTCCGCAGCCAGAAGCCGCGGCTCTGTTGCTGTTGCACGTTGGAGGGAGCGGAACGGCTCACGACGGGATTCAGGACGGATGCGGACTGCGCATTACATCATTGATGAGAATAGCTCGCAATTGCGTATCGTTCTGTATCCCGGTGCCGGCCACGGCCGGCACCGGTCAGGGTCGCCTCAGAACTTCGCGTTCAGCGAGATCCAGTAGCTGCGGCGCTGGTCCTTGGTTGCGTAATCGTCCACGCAGCTGAACTCGCTCTGGCTGATCAGCAGGCACGACTGCGAGACGAAGTCCTTGTCGAGCAGGTTGTTGACGCGTGCGTTGACGGTCAGCCATGCGTTGGCCTTCCAGCTGCCGCCGAGGTGGAAGATCGTGTAGTCCTCGTAGACGCGGTCGTAGCTGTTGCCGGCCGCATCGAGGATCGTATCGCGGTAACGGTCGTAGCGGCCTTCGCCGATCAGCGACAGACTGACCGCGTCGCTGACCTGCCAGTTGAGGCTGGCGTTGGCCATGTGCCTGGCCGGCATGGTGCCACTGATCGGCAGTCCCTTCTGCGGGCCACTGGTCTGTTCGCTGCGGGTCCAGGTGTAGTTGCCTCGCAGCTGCAGGGTTTCCAGCAGATCGACGTGCGCGGCCAGTTCGGCGCCACGGGTTTCGGCCTTGTCGATGTTCACGCTCTGGGTGAAGGTGCTGTAGCCCAGCGAGGCCCAGCCGGGCCCTATGTCCACGCAGTAGCCGCTGCCGGCCGGAGCCACTTCGCAGTTCGGGAAGGTGCCGCCGCTGGCGATCTTGTCGTCGAACCGGTTGAAGAAGCCGGTGACGTTGAAGCCCCAGCGCTCGCCTTCGTAGTAGGCAGCCAGCTCGTAGTTGGTGCTGGTTTCCGGCTTGAGGTTCGGCGAACCCACCAGCGGCAGCACGCCCTGCCCACCGAAGCCGGTGATGCCCGGGAACAGCTGGTCCGGGCGCGGTGTCTTGTAGCCGGTGCTGACACCGCCCTTGAAGGTCCATGCGTCGCTCGCATTCCACACCAGGTAGCCGCGCGGGCTGACATGGCTGCCGAACACGTTGTGGTCGTCGTAGCGCAGGCCGAAGGTCGCCGTGAGGGTATCGGTCAGTGCCCAGTTGTCCTCCGCGAACAGGGCCCACATGCGGTGCTTCTGCCGGGTGTTGCTGCGGTAGCCGGCGCCATCCATGCCGAACACGCCGTCGACCATGTCGGTGTCGTTGTACTGTCCGCCAACGGTCAGTTTGTGCGCGCCGAAATCGAGGTCGAGCATCGTGTCGAGCACGTAACCCTCAAGCTCCATCGTGCGCAGCGGACGTGGCAGGAACGCCTGCAGGCGCGCCATCTCGCTCGCGTCGAGGACCGACAGCGCATTGCCACGACCGGCCGCACAGTGGTTGGCGGCGCCGGTGCGGCGGCAGACGTCATTCCACAGCGTCTGCAGGTTGGCGCGCTCGTCCAGGGTCAGTGGCAGCGAACGGCCGAGGTTGCTGCTCTTGCTGTGGGTCAGCGAGGTCTGCCAGGTGCCGAAGCTGTAGCGGCCCTGATGGGTCAGCGAGACCTGGTCACGCTCATAGCGCTGGTAGGCGGTGTAGCCCACGCGCGGCTGCACCACGCGGCGGGTGATGGTGCCGCCGCCATCCGGATCGGGGATGACCGCATTGCCGACGCGCCACAGGCTGGCCAGGCTGTCGAGCGTGCCGGTCTGGCCCTCGCTGTTGTCGTACTTCTGCCGCGACACGTCGTAGTCCAGCCACAGTTCATGGTCGTCATTGACGTGGACGTTCACGCGCACGCCCGTGTTCCAGTTGGTGTTGGCCACCGACTTGCCGCCACCACCGAAACCAATGCTGCGTTCCCACAGGGTGCCATCGGGCAACGGCAGCGCATCCCATTCCGGATTGGAGGCCTTCGCATCGTAGTAGCTGCCGCGCACGGACAGGCCCAGGCGGTCCTTCAGCAACGGACCAGTCAGGTACACGTCGGTGCTGCGGGCATCGCCGAACTGGTCGTCCTGCTGCACGGTGAAGCCCTGGGTCAGCGCGCCGTGCCAGCTGTCCTGGTTGCGGCGGGTGATGATGTTGATGACACCGCCCATCGCATCCGAGCCGTACAGCGTGGACATCGGGCCGCGCACCACTTCGATGCGCTCGATCGCATCCAGCGGTGGCAGGTAGGAGAACTGTCCACCACCGAAGTTGTTGGGATACAGCTGGCCGACGTTGCTCTGGCGGCGGCCGTCGATCAGTACCAGGGTGTATTCCGAGGGCAGGCCACGCATGGAGACGGTGGCGCGGCCATTCTTGTCGGTGGCTTCCAGGCCGACGTCGATGCCTTCCACATCGCGCAGCGCATCGACCAGGCTGGTGTAGGGGCGCTTGCTCAGTTCCTCGCGGCTGACCACGCTGATGCTGGCCGGGGCATCGGTGATCTTCTGTTCGAAGCCGGAGGCGGTGACGACCACCTTGTCCAGGGTCTGCGGCGCTCCGGCGATCTCTGCATGGGCGAAAGCAGGGGCCGCCATCGCTGCCAGCACGGCGCTGGTCAGCAGGGGGCGGGACAGGGACGAACGGACACGATGGCGCTGGGCCATGGCAGATACCTCGAAAGATGCAGAGAGGTGCGATGCCGGGCGCGGAGCGCGCACGGCAGGCAGGGAAAGCCCGGTCAGGGGCGGCAGGGATGAATCAGGCAGCGGCGTGTGGACGCGACCGCGCAGGCGGTCACGTCGGGCCGTGGATCAGGCGAGCGGCGGCGCCTGGCCGCGTTGCTGGCGACGCCCGGGCGCGTCGGCCCAGGGCGTGTCCGGAGCGGCCAGCGGCCAGTCCGGGCGCACACCGGGCATGGCCGGCGTGGCGGGTACGAGTTCACGTTCGGTACGCAGCCACTGGCTGGCCAGCAGCAGCGGCGGCGCCTTCTCGGCCGCTTTTACCGGGGCGGAGGCACAGCGGCGCAACTTGGCCGGGGCTTCTTCCTGCAACGGGCCTTCGCCGCCACGTTCTTCCAGCGGCATCTGCAAGGTCATCGCTGTGGCCGGGTGCGGCAGCAGCGGCAGGGTGCCCAGCAGCAACGCCAGCATCGCCACCCATGCCAGCAGGCTGGCCAGCGCGGGACGCTGGCCGCGCATGGCGGTGCCCATCTTGCGATGGATGAGTGGGCGAGGGCGGAGCGGGCGCAGCAAGCGGGGATCCCCAGATGGTTTGCCGGCAGCGGCCAGCATCAACGGGGCGTGATTGTAATGAGAGCTGTTAGCGGATGCAAATGAGAATGATTGCTAAAGTGCAGAGGGGCGGGCTGGAGGACTCAGACCTCGCTCCAGCGTCGCAGCAGGTTGTGATACACGCCGGTCAGCTGCAGCACCGCCTCAGCGTCGCCTCCGGTCTGTCGCAGGCGCTCGATGGACGTGTCCATTTCCCACAGCAGGCGACGCTGTACATCGTCGCGGACCATGCTCTGCACCCAGAAGAACGACGCCACGCGCGCGCCCCGGGTAACAGGATTGACCTGGTGCAGGCTGCTGGAGGGATAGACGATCAGGTCGCCGGCCGGCAGCTTCACCTCGTGCTCGCCGTAGGTGTCGCTGATGATCAGCTCGCCGCCGTCGTACTCGTCCGGCGCCGACAGGAACAGGGTGCAGGAGATGTCCGAGCGCAGCTGCTCGCCGTTGCCCAGGTTCATCACTGCGCCATCGACGTGGAAGCCGTAGGTGCCGCCGCCGCGGTAGCGGTTGAAGCGTGGGGGGAGGATCTTCAACGGCAGTGCCGCAGCGAAGAACAGCGGGCTGCGCCGCAGTGCGGCGAGCACGCCGGCACCCAGCTCGGCTTTCACTGGTGACGCGTCAGGCAGCTGTTCGTTGTGCTTCACCTGCGCACCCTGGGCACCCACGGTCTCGCGGCCATCGGTCCAGTCGGCGGTGTCCAGTTGCTGGCGGACCTGTGCCACTTCATCAGCGGTGAGCACGTTGGGAATGTGCAGCAGCATGGTGTTGCCTCGTCGTTGCGCGGGGGAGCCGGGCTCCCCCGCGCCAGGACATCAGAAGCGGATGTCCGCGCTGAGCAGGAAGGTGCGCGGGGCACCCGGGGTGTAACGGTAGCCGCTCTTGTTGATGCTGGCCACGTAGGCCTTGTCGAACAGGTTGTAGCCGTTCAAGCGCAGCGAGATGTTCTCGTTGACCGCCCACGACACCACGGCGTCGTACACCACATAGGACTTGGTGAATGACGGCGTGCCGACAGCACCGTCGGTGCCACGATGCATGCCGGCGGCGTAGCGCACGCCACCCCCGACGGTGATGCCGTGGGCCAGCGTGTAGCTGGTCCAGCCGGTGAACGTATCGTCCGGCGTGTACGTCAGGTTGGTGGTGCCGTCGGCAGCGACCTTGGCGCCTTCCTTCACTTCGGTGTCGAGGTGGCTGAAGCCGGCCGACACCGACCAGTTGTCGGTCAGGCGGCCCACGGCGGACAGCTCCACGCCCTTCACGCGCTTGCTGCCGGTCTGGGTCGGGTTGCCGGCGTCGTCGAGCACGGTGGTATTGATCTCGTTGTCGACGTCGGTCTGGAACAACGCCAGGTTGACGGCCAGTGCATCCTCCAGGAATGCCCATTTGCTGCCGACCTCGAAGGTCTTGGCCTTCTGCGGGTCCAGCTTGGGGTTGTCGGCGCTGCTGGCCGAGCTGCTCAGCTGGAAGTTGGCACCGCCCGGGGGCTGCTGCGAGATCGCGTAGTTGGCATACACGCTGACCGTGTCTCCCACCTTGTACAGCGCGCCCAGCTTCCAGTTCAACAGCGTGTCGGAGGCCTCCAGCGTGGGGTTGCGCAGTACGGTGCCGGCCGGATTGCTGCCGCAGGCGGGGCCACCACGGCCGCCGCAGACCGAGGCGCTGGCGTACTCGGTCTTGTAGTGGTCGGCACGCACGCCGGCAGTCAGCAGGAAGCTGTCGCCGAATGCCAGCGTGTCGAACAGATACGCCGAGGACGTGGTGGTCTTGCCGTGGGCATCGGCGCCGTTATGCGCCCAGGTCAGCCCGGTCACGTTCCAGTCCGGGTCGTACAGGTTCGCGGCAGGCCAGCTGGTGCCGCCGGTGGCCGCCTGGCCGTAGCTGTCCAGTTCTTCGCGGGTGAACTCCAGGCCTGCGCTCAGGGCATGGCCGATGGCGCCGGTGCTGAAGTCGGCCCGCAGGTTCAGCTGGTCGGTCAGGATGGTGTTGCGCTGGTCCTTGAAGGTCGGCAGGCTGCGCGCGATCGTGTAGGTCGAACGGTCGGCGGGGTTGGTGTAGCCGATGTTGCCGGTCGGACGACCATTGGCGCCGAGCGCGCCGGTACCCATGAAGGCGGTGAGCAGGTAGTCCTGCTCGGTGCGGCCCCAACGCGCGGTATTGGTCAGGCGCACGCTGTCGTTGAAATCATGTTCGAAGCGGAACGTGGCCATCTTCGCGGTCACGTCGTCGTGGTCGGCGCGGGTACCGTAGAAGTTCTCCGGATCCACCGGATGCCCGGCCAGGGCTTCGAGTGTCGGCTGCGGCGTCCAGCCCGGCAGCCCCAGGGTCGGCACGCCGCCGTCGGGCACGTTGTCCTGCTTCACGTACAGCAGGTTGAGGTAGTAGCGGGTCGCCGTGCCCAGGCCGAACGCCAGCGACGGGGCCAGGCCCCAGCGCTTGTTCTGCACGTGATCGCGGCCGGGCTGGTCGCTGTCCTGCCACATCGCGTTGACGCGGAGCGCGCTGGTCGCGCCCAGCGACTGGTTCCAGTCACCGGTCGTCCGGCGCTGCTGGTCACTGCCCAGCGAAACGCTGGCCGACGTGGCGTCCTGCAGGGTGGCCTGCTTGCTCACCAGGTTGATGGCGCCGGTCGGCGCCGAGCGACCATTGTCGGTCCCTGCTGGCCCCTTGGTCACTTCCACCTGTTCGATGTTGAACACGTCGCGCGAGATCGAACCGAGGTCGCGCACGCCATCGACGAACAGGCTGTTGGAGGTGTCGAAGCCGCGCATGAACAGCGCATCGCCGGTGGTGGTGTTGCCGTTCTCGCCGGCATAGAAGGTGCCCACGCCCGGGCTGTTGCGCAGCGCTTCGGTCAGGGTGGTGGCGCCCTGCTGGTTGAACAGGTCGCTGGTGATGACCTGGATGGTCTGCGGGGTGTCCTGCAGGCGTTGGGTGAACTTCGGCGAGGCGACCTTGTCGGCCTTGTAGCCACGCGTGGCGTGCACGTCGATCTTGTCCAGCGTGCGGGCATTGTCGGTCGCTTCGGCGTGGGCCAGCGCGGGCAGCGTGGCCAGGCCGAGGCCGGCGGCCAGACTGGCGGTCGCCAGCGGCAGGTTGCGGAGTGGGGAGGCGTGCTTGCGGCTCTTGATCGGGTTCATGGGTCTGGGTGGGTAGCGGAACAGGAACGATCCGCCGGTGCCGGATGACGGCGCGGCAGGCAGGATCGGAAGCGGACTTGAAGCGGGATCGGAGGTGGATGTCCGGGCAGCGCCGGACGCCCGGGCGCGGCCGGGGAAAGCGTCAGCTCAGCAGGGACGGAGGCGCCTGGCCGGGGGGATGCTGGTAGCGCGACGGAAGCGCAGGGGCAGGGTGGGGCGACGGCGCGATTGCCGGCATCGCTGGCGGCACCGGAAGCGGGCCACACACCCGCCGCAGCAGCGGGGACTTGATGCTGCGGCTGTCATCGGGCTCGGCTTCCACCCGTGGCATGACCTGCTCGCGGGGAGGCGTGCCGAAAGGCGCTGCGGGCAGGCTGTCCTGCGCCTGCAGCGCCGGCGTAGTGACCAGCGAGCTTCGCGTCCCTTCATGCAGCGCCGACCATCCCAGCAGCAGTGCCAGCAGCAGCGCAGCCAACAGCGGCCCGCCCTTGCGGGCAAGCTGGCAGAGCGTAGCGATGGGCGCGGGCGAGGCCATGGCGCGGCGGTGGGCATTACGAAGATGTTACGTAGAGTAACAGCAACGATAATGATTCGCATCTTCGGTGTCGCGGCAGGCCTGTACCTGGCCCCTCGCGGCCCTGTGGGCGCCTGCAGGGGCCTTCCCGGGGGCGGGTGTCGCCCCGGTCAGTCCCGGTCGTCGCGGGTCCAGATGGCGTCGTGCTCGCGCTTGACCGGGAACTTGGGGACCGGGCTGTACGCGGGGGCACACAGGGCACGGCCATCACGCACGTCGAAGCGGGCACCGTGCAGCACGCACTCGACGCTGCCTTCGGTGGTGTTGAACTCGCCGGAGGACAACTCGAATTCCTCATGCGTGCACTGGTCTTCCAGGGCATACAGCTCGCCGTCGAGGTTGAACACCACGATCGGCGTACCGGTAACCTCGTCGAACACGCTCTTCATTTCACCCGGCAGCAGGTCGCTGCCGGCACAGACGAAGGTCCACGCATCGCTCATGCGGGGGCTCCCGCCAGCGGCTTCTCCAGGATCTCGAAGCGCAGATCGTCGCGCTTGGGAATGCCGAAGCGCTCATCGCCGTAGGGGAACGGCTTCTTGATGCCGGTGCGGCGGTAGCCACGGCGCTCATAGAAGGCGATCAGTTCGTCGCGCACGTCGATCACGGTCATCTGCATCACCGGCACGCCCCATTCGCGCGCGGCGTGGGCTTCGGCCGCATCCATCAGCTGCTTGCCGACGCCGCCCCCCTGCTGGGCCGGATCGACCGAGAACATGCCGAAGTAGCCTTTGCCGTCTACATCGGCGACGTGGGCGCAGGCCACGAGGCGGCCCTCGCGCTCCGCCAGCAGGATGGACGAGCGGGGCCGGTCGAGGTCGGTCTGGATGCCTTCGGCATCGATGCGGGCGCCGTCCAGCAGGTCGGCTTCGGTGGTCCAGCCGACCCGGCTGGCGTCGCCCCGGTAGGCGGAGGTCACCAGCGAGATCAGGGCAGGGATATCGGCCGACGTGGCGGCGCGGAAGGTCAGGGTGCTCATGGCGCCATTCTAGGTGGGGCGTGGGTCAGGCCGCACGCCCTTCTGCATTGGCGATGCGCGCCGGGGATTCGACCGCGGATGGAAGCGCTGTCGTGAACGGAGGCTTGACGCCGCCTTCATTCCATGTTCATAAATAAGGTGTGGCACGGCCAGCGTTGCGACCGTCGCGTACGTGCACGCATTCAAGGAACGGACGATCCAAGGAGGATCCCATGCGGTCTCGTGCCACGCTCCGCCCGCGCCAGTCTGGCCCGGTTGGCCTTTCGACGCTTCTTCTGCTGCTGGCCGCGATCGGGCTTCCTTCAGTGGGCCTGGCGCAGATCGTCCCGACCTGGCGGCAGGAGTACGACAAGCGCCTGAAGTACGGTGATCTCGTCGAGCCGCTGAAGGGCGAGATCTTCGGCGAGCAGGTCAATCTCTATGACGGCTCGATCAGCTTCAAGGCTACCGATATCTCGCTGCCGGGCAACAGCGGACTTCCGGTCGCGCTCAGTCGCAGCTACGGGGATGTAGGCGGCAGTGCAAACGACAAGGAGTATGGGAACTGGGATCTGGACATCCCGTCACTTTCAGGCACTTACGGAGACCAGCCTGAGACCGCAGTCGGTGGACTTTGGACACCAAGCGCACGTTGCTCGACAGTTTCCGCTCCCCCGTCTCTGGATGTCTGGAACTATAAGCATACCCAGACCATCAGCTTTGCTCCCTACACCTATTGGGAGGGGGTGAGGCTTTCACTGCCGGGAGGAGGCGGTGAAACTGTCCTTGCTGGCAGCGGGGATGCACGCCAGCCAACGCCAAGTATCGGCGCGCCGACGCCCTGGAATACAAAAGGGGGATGGTTCTTCTCCTGCCTCAGTTCGCTTAAGAGTGGCCAACCGGGCGAAGGCTTCCTGGGGCACGCGCCAGACGGAACCAAGTACTACTTTGACTGGATGGTGGCTCGTGAAAATGAGTCTGCGGTTCTTCAGCCCTACGATACCGTCACCCATGCCACTCTTAAACGGAAGAAGGTTTTCCTCTATCCATCGCAGGTCATTGATCGTTTCGGCAACTGGGTCCGCTACGAGTGGAATGGTGGACGATTGGATCGAATCGTTGCCAACGATGGGCGCAGCATCAGCCTTTCCTATGATTCCCAGGGGCGCGTCGCTTCGGCGGCGGCAGCGGGCCGAACCTGGACGTATGGTTATGCTCCTACCGGTGTACTGCAGTCAGTCACCTTGCCGGACGGGACAGCTTGGAGCTACAACCTTCCACCCGTCTCCGTGACCAAGAAGCATCAGGAATATACCGGGCAGAACGTCTGGGATTACATGGAAGTCCCGGCCCTCTGCGCGAAGACAAACAAGATCGTGCAGACGGAAATTGCAGCCTCCATCACGCATCCATCCGGCGCCGTGGGGACTTTTGTCTTCCGGCCCTTCCGGCACGGGCGCAAGAACGTTCCGTTCAATTGCCAGACCTCGGGCGATGACCAGCTGCTGGCTGATGGGTGGAATCTCACGCCCATCTATCGTGACGCGATGTCTCTGGTTGCCAAGACGATCAGTGGCCCTGGCATGCCTACCGCTCAATGGAGCTATCAATACACAAATCTTGGGTGGGAGTATGACAGAAGGGTCGATCAGGTCGGTTGGCCGATGATCCCGGTGGGGCAGGCAGAACCCAAGATAACGATTGAAACCCTCCCGGATGGGGTCATCCGGACATACGAATTTGGCAAGGAAGTTGGTTACAACGACGGTCAGTTGCTGTCCACGACCACCAGTTCTGGCGGCGCGGTGGTTCGGACAGAGCGCAACAACTATTACCCGGATGCGCATCTTGCCAGTGCGCCGTTTCCTCGTGAGGCGGGTCGGAATCTCAAGTACGGGGCCAGCGAACTGGGTGAGCATCTCAATCGCCCTGTGCAGAGTTCGGTCGTGAGTCAGGACGGTGTGCAGTTCACCCGTACTGTGCAGACCTTTGATGCATTTGCACGTGAAGTCACCGTCGTTGAAGCAAATTCCGCCGGACAGAGTCGCACCAGCACCACGGCCTACTACGACAATCCCGCGCTATGGGTGAACGGTCAGTCCGCGCGTAGTGTCCTCAATGGCATTGAACAGTCCCGCACCGAGTTCGACACGGCCAAAGCGTTGCCTTTGCGCGCCTACGCATTCGGTCGTCTGGCACAGCAGGTGACTTATGCGGCTGACGGTACCGTGGCGTCGGTATCCGATGGCCGCGGCAATACCAGCCATCTGTCGGGATGGAAGCGCGGTGTTCCGCAGCAACTGCGGATGCCGGCCACAGCCGAGGCGCCCAATGGCGCGGTGCGCACTGTTGCCGTCGACGACAACGGCTGGATCACCTCGCTGACCGACGAGACCGGCGCAACCACCAGCTTCAGCTACGACAGCATGGGGCGTCTGCGCAGCCAGCAGTTCCCGAGCGGCGACACCGTGAACTGGAATGGCGTGAGCATGGACCTGCAGCGGCTTGGGAGCGCGCAGTTGGGCGTCCCGGCCGGTGCGTGGAAGCATTCACGCACGCAGGGCGGGCGGCGCACGGACACCTACCTGGATGCGATGTTCCGCCCCGTACTGGTGACCGAGAATGCAAACAACGTGCTGGACAGCGCCGTGGTGACCCGCTACGACGCCAGTGGCAAGACCGTGTTTGTGTCATATCCCACGCGGCAGCTCTCCGATATCAATGCAGCCCTGACCGGCACCGCGACGCAGTACGACGCATTGGGACGTCCCATCGCGGTCAGTCAATCGTCCGAGCTCGGTACATTGGTCACACGTACCGAATACGTGGGCAACCTGTCGGTGAAGGTGACCAATCCGCGCGGTCAATCCACAACCACACGTCATCTCGCCTACGACCAGCCCACCTACGAAATGCCTGTGACGCTGCAGCACCCGGAAAGCGTGGTGACCGAGATCCAGCGCGATCCACTGGGCAAGCCGCTGGCGATTACCCGCCGCAATGCGAACGGCAGCCAGTCGTTGACCCGCCGCTACGTCTATGATGCCTATCAGCAGCTGTGCAAGACCATCGAGCCGGAAACCGGTGCGACGGTGCAGGACTACGACGCGGCGGGCAACGTGCTCTGGTCGGCGGCTGGCATGACGTTGGCGAGCACCACTGACTGCAATCGCAGCGAGGCGCTGGCCAGCGGGCGTGCGGTGAAGCGCAGCTATGACGCCGCCAACCGCCTGTCGACCCTGATCTTCCCGGATGGCCGCGGAAACCAAAGCTGGTCCTACACGCCGGATGGCTTGCCGGCCGAGATCAGTACCCAGAATGATCCGACCCGACCGATGGTCGTCAACCGGTACCAGTACAACCGCCGCCGTCTGCTCAGTGGCGAAACCCTGCAACATCCGGATCTGGGCAACCTGAGCCTGGCCTATGGCTACGATGCCAACGGCACGCTGGCAAGCCATTCCTATCCGGGCGGACGTGTCGTCAGCTACACGCCGGATGCGCTGGGCCGGGCCACGACGGTCGGCGGCTATGCGAAGGAAGCCAGCTACTTCGCCAACGGTGCGCTGGCGCGCTTCGTGTATGGCAACGGGGTCGTGCACATGTTGACCCAGAATGCCCGCGGCCTGCCGGACCGCAGTCGCGACGCCACCGCAGCGGCGGCGGCGGTGCTGGATGACAGCTACGACTACGACGCCAGCGGCAACGTGATGGCCATATCCGATGGCCTCCCCGGCGCACCCGGCAACCGCGACATGACCTATGACGGCCTGGACCGCTTGCGGACGGTCACTGCGCCGGCCTTTGGTAACGCGCTATATGAGTACGACGCGCTGGACAACCTGCGTCGTGCGAAAGTCGGCAGCCGGGATCGTACACATTACTTCGACCCGACCAATCGCCTGATCAATGTGATCGAAACCGCAACGGGCGCAACTGTGACCGGCCTGGGCTATGACGCCCAGGGCAATCTGTCGGTCCGCAACGGTCAGGCTTTCTCGTTCGACTACGGCAACCGGCTGCGTGCCGCGAGCGCGGTGGAAAGCTACGAGTACGATGCCCATGGCCGCCGCGTGAAAGCCAGCGCGAGTGGCAAGGGGGCGATCTATTCGTTCTACGACAACGGCGGCGTGCTGCGTTTCCAGCGCAACGAACGCACGGGCAAGCAGACGGACTATCTCTATCTGTCCGGCAGCCTGCTGGCACAGGTGCATGGCGAGGCGGCGCCCAGCGTTCCGGCACTGAGTGCACCGGGCTACATCACCCAGGGCAGCGTGAACCTGACCTGGAGTCCGGCAGGTGGCGCCAACCGCTACGAACTGCAGCGTGCGCTGACCGGCACTTGGAGTACGGTCTTCGATGGCGCGGCGCAGTCGTTCACCAGCACTGGCCTGGTTACCGGCAGCTATCAGTTCCGGGTGCGCGGCTGCCGTGCGGTGTGCGGCGGATGGAGTAACGTCGCGTCAGTGGCTGTGGCGCTGGCACCGTCCACGGTGCCCGCACTGACGGTGCCCGCCACAGCCTTCAATGGCACTTACAACGTGGGGTGGTCCGCAGCGTCTGGCGCCGAGCGCTATGAGTTGCAGGAAAGCGCCAACGGAGGTGCATGGGGTCAGGTTCATAACGCAGCCGGTCAGTCCAAGGCATTCAGTGGTAAGGCCGCGGGAAGTTACAGCTACCGGATCCGCGCATGTAATCCGGTGGGATGCACCGGATACAGCGCCACGGCGTCGGTGGCAGTGGTGTATCCGCCTGCCGCTGCGCCAAGCGTCTCCGCGCCGGCGCGATCTGCACCGGGCAGCATCGGCATTGGCTGGAATGGAGTGGCCGGTGCCACACGCTACACCCTGCAGGAAAGCAGCAATGGTGGGGGATGGGTCACGCTGTTCGACGGCAACGCCAGCTCCTATGCCACCACTGCGCGTGGCGTGGGCAGCTATGGCTATCGGGTTGCTGCCTGCAACGGCGCGGGCTGCGGGCCATGGTCGGCCACCGCTACGGTTGCGGTGATCGGGGCGCCGGCGATCGAGCCGGTAATCAGTGCGCCGGGCTTAGTGAACGTGCCGCAGTACAGCCTGAGCTGGTCGGTGCCTGCCAACAGCGAGAGCTTCATCCTGGAGGAGAGTGCCAACGGCGGAGGCTGGACCGTGGTGCACAACGGGGCCGCGAACAGCTTCGGTGCAAGCCGCGGCAAGGGCAGCTACGCCTACCGAGTGCGTGCCTGCAACTTCGTGGGTTGCAGCCCCTACTCGGGCGTCGTGACCGTGGTCGTGGCACTTCCTCCGGCAACGCCGGGTTTCTACCTGGCTGAATGGCTGACCACGCGCAAGGCGCCCTACCAGGTCCAGTGCTCGGTGGGCTGGAGCCAGGTGGCGGATGCCACCGAGTACCAGCTTGAAAGTGGCGGTGGCGGAAAGCGCCTGTATACCGGACCCAAGGCCTATGTGAGCGCCAACGGCAATGCCTACTGTGCCGGCGACTATCGCGTGCGTGCCTGCAATGCCGGTGGTTGCTCGCCGTGGTCGGCGGACCATCCGGTGACCACTGGCGTATTGAGCTGGGACTGAGCCATGAATGGAATCACTTCTTTACTGATGCGTGCCGTTTTTCTTGTGACGCTGGCGGCCTGGATTGTGCCGGCTGCGGCCCAGGAAACGGTGGAGTACATCCATACCGATGCCCTGGGTTCTCCGGTAGCGATCACCGATGCCAGCGGCAATGTCATCGAGCGCACGGTGTATGAGCCGTATGGGGCCGTGGTCAACCGGCCGCTGAAGGATGGGCCGGGGTATACGGGGCATGTGACAGACTCCGGGACGGGGCTGAGCTACATGCAGCAGCGGTATTATGACCCGGGTGTCGGAGCGTTTCTTTCGGTGGATCCAGTTGCTCCCCTTAAAAGTCCCCATGCGAATTTTGGCCGATACAGGTATGGAAATGGAAATCCGTATAGGTTTGTCGATCCTGATGGTGCAGATGCAATATATTTTTCAGATGTTAATGTATTGGTGATTCCAGTTCATTTTACAGGGCCGTCTGCGACAAAAACCAATGTTGAGGCTATCAGGAGTCGAGTAGACTCGATTGCTTCCGAATACCGTGGGATTAAAGTTCGGCTGCAGGTGTTGGGCGCTCCCGGTGGATCTGGGCAAAATTCAATGAACCTAGGGCCAGGGAAAGATTACGCCAATTATCCTCGTGCCGGCCAAGGGGTATACGGCGGTATCGGTGGGCGCACGGCGCATATTGATAGCTCTGAGAGCGATTGGATTGGTGCGGCTGTCCACGATATTCTGCACTTTGCAGGTGCGCCTGAGGGCTATCGCGACTATGGGACACGAGACGGGCGTAAGTCGAGCCCCATGGAGGGCTACTCCTCTGATCATATTATGGCAGACCGAAATGGCACACGAATCACTGCAAGGGATGAAGATGCGATACTAAGTAACGATACGACGTCTCGGCATCGACTTAGTGATTTCAAGGGGTTCTTCAGGGTTGAAGGGCGACTTGATGCGAAGCGTCTTGACAAGCAGCTTTCGGGGAAATGACTGAGATAGGGGTTTCGATGAATACCAGATTTTTTCTGCTTGCTGTGGTGTCGCTGCCGCTTCTGGCCTCTTGCGTGCAGGATCAGGATTGTGTGCTCAAGGTTGCCAATCAGGATCACGATAGTTCTGCATCTCAGAAAATACATGCTGAGATGGATAAAATCATTCGGTCCCGCCCTGTCGCTGGAAAGGGTGAGGTCAACGCGGAATTGGTGGTGTCGCAGCTCGAGCTCTCCCGGGACGGTCGAAGGGATAGAAGGATTTTCTACGTACTAACGGGTGGTGGCGGAAGTTTCTTGGCTGCTTCGACGTGTGATGCTGACGAAGGTCAGTGTGCTTCGGTCATTGTGGAGAGAATGATCGGATTCTGTGAAAGAACATAAATGTGGTGTGCGAAGTCTCGGGAGCGATTCCAGTGAGAAATTCCCCTGTGCTTGGTGGCTTTGGAAGACTGGTCGGTATTTTTGTAGCCGTGCTTTGCCTGTCAGGACTCGCAGCCTGCGATGGCAGGGAGGGGGGTGGAAGTAGGGTCATAAATAACGACCCGGGAAATGTGAGGGCAAATCAGTATGCGGCGTTGCTCGAGTCCGGCTTCGAGGCTTCCGAAAGTGTGCCGGAAACTCAACTCTGTAGGGTGCATTTGATCGACGCTAGGCCATCATTTGATCAGGCGGGGAACGAGAAGCTGAGGATCTATTTCGTCTTGACCAACCATGAAGGTGTCGTCATGTCAGCGGACACCTGTGGACTTCCAGTCAACGAGTGTGTGGCTCTGATCTCCAGGAGGTCAAGGGAGGAATGCCGATTGCCTGATCGTCGGTCGATTGACTGAGCCCGAAAGGTGATAATGAACCGCCCGCGATGACAGGGCGATAGGATTTTTAGAGAAGCCATACGGGCAGCATTTGGGATTGCCGCTAAGAACGAATTGCTGTGGAATTCCTGTGCCAGAGACATTGTTTGGAGGGCAGTAGAATGTTTCCTGTTTCCACGGCTTTCCTAATATTTGTTGCGAATGGCATGGCATGCGATTGCAGATCCGGTGGTTGGGCGGAAGTGATTCAAAAGACTGAAGCGCTGATTCTGCACAGTGAGTCATTTAGGGTGCCGAGAGATCCACTGGGGTCTGGATATGAAGCCGCCTGTGTCAGAATTCGATTCCATATTGATAAGCGTGGGGAGCCGATCAATGTCAGCATTGACAAGAGCTCTAGAAATAGGGCCATCGATGTTGCTGCCAGAGAAACATTGAAGAAGTTCAGGTTTGAGTTGCCTCAAAGCGATTCCGAGGGAGAATTTGCATTGGTGTTTGACTATCCGTCGAGAGATGCTCCGTAAATCGAAAGTCGGAAAGTGATCCAGGATTGGCCCTTGACAGCCTATGGAACACCAGGCCACACATCGCGGGCCTTGTCGTCATTGCGGAGATCGGGTGGATTATCGCCCGGCATGCGCCGACAGCGAGTCCGGAACCTCGCTCACCATCTTCTGCTTGGCCTTCGGCAGCTCGCTGATTCACTCCAACTGCTGCTGCAGCACGGTTGGGGTCATGTTGCTACCGACGGCTGTACATCACTGTGTCGAATCCGCTCATGCCTGGCAGCTGTGGTCATTTCACCGGGCTGCAAGGTTGTGATTGGTTGTCGGATCCTGTGATTGTTGTAAAGAATGTTGAAAGGGACGTGATTCATGACATCAGCTTGGAGGTCGGCGGTGGTGTGGTTGACCTGGGAGCAATTCCTGTCGGTGAAAGCAGGGCTGCAAAACCGGAGATCGCTGCTGATTCCTCGCTTGTTGTAACGTACTACGTGAATAATGCCCGTGTGGTTTGCTATGGAGATGTGTATTTTACGAACAATCTCTATGTCAAGGTTTAGGCGGATGTGGGTGGAGGGGTTTGCCGTATAGCGGAAGTTGCGGATTGATGTGAGCGGTGGAGTGTGTCTGGAGAATTTTTATAGTGCAGTGCCAACGTGAGGGGCGATGAAAAGCCTTGTTGAGAGTTACCCCGTTTGGGCTTCCATCATTCTAGGTGCCATGTGGATAAACGCATTTGCGGCTCACAGGATGTTGCTGAGGATCGAGCGCGAACGGCCAGAAGTACTTGCTGCAGCCGGAATCATGAAAGTTGATTGGTGGCTTGGATGCTTGCGTGGTATCGCAGTGCTTGCCCTCAATTCCAAAGGGCGGGCGCTCCATCAGGGTGAACGGTGGGTGTTGAGGGGCGTCGTGATGACGTACGTCTTCTTGATTGCTTCCGGGGTATCCATGCTCGTTGGCATGTGGAAGGCGAGGTCTCAAGGCCGCTGATGGTGGAATGGTTCGGCATTACGATGAGATTGCCCGTTCCTGGCATCACTCGGCATTTCCCGGTTTCACCTCTACTGGCTTGCGTCCCACGCGCATAAAAAAACGCCGCAGTCCCCTGCGGCGTTCCCGTATTTCCCTGGCTATGGTGAATCCTCAGCCGAGCAACTTACGTACCTTGGTCAGCGCGGTCATGAACCGCTCGATCTCTTCGTGCGTGTTGTAGAACGCCAGCGAGGCACGGCAGGTGGCTGCGACACCGAAGTACTGCAGCAACGGATGTGCGCAGTGCTGGCCGGAACGCACGGCCACGCCTTCCAGGTCGAGCAGGGTGGCCAGGTCGTGTGCATGCGCGCCGTCGATCAGGAACGAGACCACGGCCGCCTTCTCCGGCGCTTCACCGATGATGCGCAGGCCCTCGACGCGGCGCAGCTCTTCGGTGAAGTGGGCGAGCAGCTCGGCTTCCCGCGCCTCCACGTGCTCCTGGCCGATGTCCTGCAGGTAGTCGGCGGCCACGCCCAGGCCGATGAAGCCGGCGATGTTCGGGGTGCCGGCCTCGAACTTGTGCGGGGCATCGTTGAACACGGTGCCGTCGAAGCTGACTTCCTTGATCATCTCGCCACCGCCGAGGAACGGCGGCATCGCATCCAGATGCTCGCGGCGTGCCCAGAGGGCGCCGGTGCCGGTCGGTCCGCACATCTTGTGGCCGGTGATGGCATAGAAGTCGCAGCCGATCGCGGCGACGTCGACCTTGCGGTGTGGTGCGGCCTGCGAACCGTCCACCACGGTGATGATGCCGCGCTTGCGCGCCTCACGGCAGATCTCGCGCACCGGGTTGACCGTGCCGAGCACATTGGACACGTGGGTGACCGCCAGCAGCTTGACCTCGGGGGTCATGGCCGCACGCAGCGCATCCAGGTCGAGCGCGCCATCCGGGGTGATCTCGGCCACGCGGAGGGTGGCGCCGGTACGCTGCGCGACCAGCTGCCACGGCACGATGTTGGCGTGGTGCTCCATGCGCGAGACCAGGATCACATCACCGGACTTCAATCGCGGCAGCGCCCACGAGTACGCCACCAGGTTGATGGCGAAGGTGGTGCCGCTGCACAGCACCAGATCGCCGGGGCGCACGTTGAGGAAGCGCGCCAGCTTGTTGCGCGCACCTTCGTAGGCATCGGTGGCTTCGCTGCCCAGGGCATGCACCGCGCGGCTGACGTTGGCGTTGTAGCGGCGATAGAACTCATCCACCGCGCCGATCACCTGCACCGGTTTCTGGCCGGTGTTGGCGTTGTCGAAATAGACCAGCGGCTTGCCATGCACTTCACGCATCAGCAGCGGGAAGTCGAGACGCACGCGATCCCAGTCAGGGGCGCTGGCGCGTTCTTCGATCGGGCGCGGGGTGGAGAGATTCATGCCACACCCGCCTCGGCCAGGGCCTTGTCCAGGCGGCGTGCCAGCTGCTCGCGCAGCGCGTCCGGCAGTACCTTCAGCGGCTCATGGCAGAACGCGGCACTCAGCAGTGCCTGCGCCTGTGCCTGCGGCAGGCCACGCGAGCGCAGGTAGAACAGCGCGTTCGCATCGAGCTGGCCGACGGTCGCACCGTGTGCGGCTTTCACTTCGTCGGCATCGATCACCAGCACCGGCTGGGTGTCGATCTCGGCGTCGGCCGACAGCAGCAGGTTCTTGTTGGACAGGTTCGCGTCGGTGCCGTCGGCGCCTTCGCGGATCTGGATGCCACCATGGAACACCACGCGGCTGCGGTTGGCGGCCACGCCGCGCCACAGCAGCTCGCTACGGGTATCGCGGGCGATGTGGTCGATGCCCAGGCGGGTATCGACGTGGCGGCGGCCATTGCCGAGCAGCACGCCATTGGCGGTCAGCTGCGCGTTGTCGCCTTCCAGCCGTACGTTCAGTTCATGGCGGCTGAGCGCGGCGCCCAGTTCCAGGTCCACGCGGTGATACTGCGCGTCACGGGCCAGCACCGCGTCGGTGCGCAGGATGCTGGTCTGGCGTGCACTGCCGGCCTGCACGCGCGCATGCTTGAGCACGGCGTCGCGCGCAACGTGGACGTGCAGCACGGTGTTGTCCAGGTGGGCGGAGTCACCGACGCTGAAGCGGTGTTCGACCACGCCCAGGCTGGCGCCGGCACGCAGTTCGATCAGGTGGCGGTGGTGCCAGGCCAGATCGGTGTCACCGGCGACGCTGGCGAACACCAGCTGCAGCGGTGCCTCGACCTGCACGCCGTCGTCCACGCGCAGCACCGCGCCTTCATCGGCCAGGGCGGCATTCAGGCGGGCGAACACTTCGTCGCTGCGCTCGTAGCGGCGGCCGAGGAAACGCGCGGCATCCTCACCGGCGGCCAGCGCCGAGGACAGCGGTTCCAGCTGCACGCCGGCCGGCAGGCCGTGGGTGTCGCTCAGTGCGTCGCTGAGGCGGCCGTTGACGAACACCAGGCGCGGCGCGGGGATGTCTTCCAGCACGGCCACATCCAGCACCGGCGGCGACAGCGGCGCGGCGGCGAAGGCACGGCGCTCCAGCTGGCGCAGCGAGGTGTACTTCCAGGCTTCGTTGCGGGCGGCCGGCAGGCCATCACGCAGGGCCGCATCCAGCACTTCGCGGCGCGCATCGCTGCCGCAGAAGGCCTGGGCCATGGAATCAAGCAGGGCGCTCATCAGACCGCCGCCTCGGGCACGACCCGGTCCTTCAGGAAGTCATAGCCGTGCGCTTCCAGTTCCAGCGCCAGCTCCGGGCCACCGCTCTTGACGATGCGGCCGTCGGCCAGCACGTGCACCACGTCCGGCTTGATGTAGTCCAGCAGGCGCTGGTAGTGGGTGATGACCAGGAACGAACGGTCGGCGGCGCGCAGCGCATTGACGCCGTCGGCCACGCTCTTCAGCGCATCGATGTCCAGGCCCGAATCGGTTTCGTCGAGGATCGCCAGCTTCGGTTCCAGCACGGCCAGCTGGAAGATCTCGTTGCGCTTCTTCTCGCCACCGGAGAAGCCTTCGTTGACGCCACGGTGCAGCAGTTCGTCCTTCAGGTGCAGCACGGCCAGCTTCTGCCGTACCAGCTTGAGGAACTGCATGGAATCGAGTTCGTCCTCGCCGCGTGCCTTGCGCTGTGCGTTCAGTGCCGCGCGCAGGAAGTAGGTGTTGTTCACGCCCGGGATTTCCACCGGATACTGGAACGCCAGGAACAGGCCGGCAGCGGCGCGCGCTTCCGGGTCCTGGTCGAGCAGATCGACGCCGTCGAACCGGACGCTGCCTTCGGTCACTTCATAGCCGTCGCGGCCCGCCAGAACGTTGCCCAGGGTGGACTTGCCGGCGCCGTTCGGGCCCATGATGGCGTGCACCTGGCCGGGCTGGACGTCCAGCGAAAGGCCCTTGAGGATTTCCTTGTCGCCGATGCGGGCGTGGAGGTTTTCGATCTTCAGCATGGTGGGAATTTCCGTGAGGCGGGCCGCAGCCCGCCGATAAAAAGAATGCGTTGCGAGGGCAGGGCTCAGCCCACCGAACCTTCCAGCGAGACTTCCAGCAGCTTCTTGGCTTCCACTGCGAATTCCATCGGCAGTTCGCGGAACACCTGCTTGCAGAAGCCGTCGACGATCATCGACACCGCGTCTTCCTGGCTGATGCCACGGGCGCGGCAGTAGAACAGCTGGTCGTCGGAGATCTTGGAGGTGGTGGCCTCGTGCTCGACGGTGGCGCCCGGGTTCTTCACCTCGATGTAAGGGAAGGTGTGGGCGCCACACTGCTTGCCGATCAGCAGCGAATCGCACTGGGTGTAGTTGCGCGCGCCCTCGGCATTGCGGTCGACCTTGACCAGACCGCGGTAGGTGTTCTGGCCGCGACCGGCGCTGATGCCCTTGCTGACGATCTTGCTCTTGGTGCGCTTGCCGACGTGGATCATCTTGGTGCCGGTGTCGGCCTGCTGGCGATGGTGGGTCAGCGCGACGGAGTGGAATTCGCCGACCGAGTCATCGCCCAGCAGCACGCAGGAGGGATACTTCCAGGTGATCGCCGAGCCGGTTTCGACCTGGGTCCAGGTGACCTTGCTGCGTGCACCGCGGCACTCGGCGCGCTTGGTGACGAAGTTGTAGATGCCACCGACGCCGTTCTCGTCGCCCGGATACCAGTTCTGCACCGTGGAGTACTTGATCTCCGCATCTTCCAGCGCCACCAGCTCGACCACCGCGGCGTGCAGCTGGTTCTCGTCGCGCATCGGCGCGGTGCAGCCTTCCAGGTAGGACACGTAGGCCTTGTCCTCGCACACGATCAGGGTGCGCTCGAACTGGCCGGTGTGGCCGGCGTTGATGCGGAAGTAGGTGCTCAGCTCCATCGGGCAGCGCACGCCCCTGGGAATGAACACGAAGCTGCCATCGGAGAACACCGCCGAGTTGAGCGCGGCGAAGTAGTTGTCACCGACCGGCACCACGGTGCCCAGGTACTGGCGCACCAGTTCCGGATGTTCCTTGATGGCTTCGGACATCGAACAGAAGATGATGCCCTTCTCGGCCAGTTCCTTGCGGAATGTGGTGCCGACCGAGACCGAGTCGAACACCGCGTCCACCGCCACACCGGCCAGCTTGGCGCGCTCGTGCAGCGGCACGCCCAGCTTGTCGTAGGTATCGAGCAGTTCCTTGGGCACGTCATCCAGCGAGGCGTACTTCGGGCCCTTCGGTGCCGAGTAATAGCTGAGCGCCTGCAGGTCGATCGGGGCGATCTGCAGCTTGGCCCAGTTCGGCATCGGCATCGTCAGGAAGTGGCGGTAGGCGTCCAGGCGCCACTGCGTCATCCATTCCGGCTCGTCCTTCTTGGCGGACAGCGCACGGATGGTGTCCTCGTCCAGGCCCGGGGGCAGCGAGTCCGATTCGATGTCCGTGACGAAGCCGGCCGAGTACTTGCGGCCGAGCTGCTCATGGATCTCGCGGTTGGGGGTGTCGTCGTGGGCGACGGTTTCGATGGTTTCGGTGGCCATGGGGGCTGCCTACGGATCAGGAGACGACGTCGACAGCGATGGTGCGGCGCTGTTCGTCATCGACAAGGGGAAGAGGGGGCAGGATCTGCGCCAGGCTGACATCGCGCAGGGCCTCGGAGACCACGTCGTTGATCAGCCGCCAGCTGCTGCGCGCGCCGCACTTGGGCGCCATGCCGCACTGGTGGTGGTCGTGGCTACACTCGGTCAGGGCCAGCGGCCCTTCCATTGCTTCCACCACTTCGAACAGCGAGACCTCCACGGCGGGCCGGGTCAGCCGATAGCCGCCGCGGACGCCGCGCAGGCCCTCGACCAGGCCGGCCTGTGCCAGCGGCTTGAGGACCTTGCTGACGGTGGGCGGCTCCAGGCCGGTGAATTCGGCCAGCTCGGTGGCGCTGAGCACTTCGCCCGGACGGGCGGCGAGCACGGTCAGCACGACGGTGGCGTAATCGGTGAGTTTGGTGACGCGCAACATGGGGGATGCGAGCGGTTCTTAAAGCGGACTGAAATTGTACGCTTTTCTTCGCCGGCATCCAACCCGGGCATTCAGCCGGCGCTGGGAGACCCTGGCCGGGGCCGTTCACCCGCAGTCACGATCGGGGCGACATGCTGGAGCATCGGGACGATTTTCGCAATTGCCCGGAATGGGCGAGAATCCGGGTTCCTTTCGCTGCAAACAGCCCGTGCCGATGCCGAAGAAGATCCAAGCCCGCAAGTCCGCCATCCATGGCAACGGTGTGTTCGCCGTGGCCCCGATCAAGCAGGGCGAGCGCGTGATCCAGTACAAGGGCCTGCTGCGCAGCCATGGCGACGTCGATGCCGATGACAGCGGTGACGTCGAAAGCGGCCACACCTTCCTGTTCACCCTCAACGACGACTGGGTGATCGATGCCAATTACAAGGGCAACGATGCGCGCTGGATCAACCACAGCTGCGACCCCAACTGCGAGGCGGTGATCGAGGAAGATGCGGACGGCGACAGCCGTGGTGACAAGGTGTTCATCGAAGCGCTGCGCGATATCGACGCCGGTGAGGAGCTGACCTACAACTACGGCATCGTCCTGGCCGAGCGCCATACGGCCAAGCTGAAGAAGATCTGGGAGTGCCGCTGCGGTTCGCCCAAGTGCACCGGCACCATGCTGCAGCCCAAGCGCTGACCGGCACCGGGTACGGCCGGCCGATCGCCGGCCGCATCGCGGGCATGCACCTGCCATCGACACGCGGGTCACTCCGCTTCAATGCGCGTTGCCGCACGCTGGGTTCCCATCCTCACCAACGGGAGTGCACTCATGGCCCAGCGCCTCAAAGGCAGACAGATCGCCATCCTGGCCACCCACGGCTTCGAGCAGTCCGAACTGATTGAACCCAAGCGCCTGCTTGAAGCGGAAGGCGCCCGGGTCAGCGTGATATCGCCAGCGAAGGAAGCCACCATCAAAGGCTGGAAAGAGAAGGACTGGGGCGAGGCGGTGGCGGTGGACATCCCCCTGAGCGAAGCCGACGCGGCAGGGTTCGATGCCCTGGTACTGCCCGGTGGCGTGATCAATCCGGACACGCTTCGCACGGATCAGGCCGCCGTGGATTTCATCCGTGAACTGGCCGCGGCCGGCAAGCCGGTCGCGGCGATCTGCCACGGCCCCTGGCTGTTGATCAACAGTGATCTGGCCAACGGCCGCGAGGTCACCTCGTGGCCGTCACTGCAGCAGGATCTGCTCAACGCCGGTGCGCGCTGGCAGGATGCCGAGGTGGTGGTGGACGGCAATCTGATCACCAGCCGCAAGCCCGACGACATTCCCGCCTTCAGCGAGGCCGTCGTCCGCGCGCTGGCCGCCTGACGATCTGCCGCTGTGTCACACCCGTGCCCGGCCGCTGGAGGCCGGGCATGGTGCTGCAGCTCGGCTCAGTTGCCGAGCAGGCCCGCAGGTACCAGGTTGCCGAGGTTCTGGTTGAAGGTGACGACCAGCTTGCCGTTCTTCACCTGTGCCGATTGCACCTGCAGCGCACCGAGCATGCCGGCCACGGCCGGATCAAGCTTGTAGATCGGTTCACGCTGCGCATAGTCGCTCAGCCAGGCATTGAGCAGCCCACGGGTACGTGAATCGAGGCGGCCGCCCTGATTGGCCGGGGTGAAATCGTCCACGCTCGGCTGCTGCAGGTGGAAGCCCTGGGTCTGGGCGTCATAACGCAGGCCGCTGCTGAGCTTGACCGTACCGAGCTTGGCCGGACTGCCGCCGGCGGTTGCAAGCGCCACGTCCATGCCCAGGTTCAGGCGTTCGCCTGCCGGAAGGCTCAGTTGCGGATGGCTCATCGTCAGCGCGATCAGGCCGCCAAGTGCATCCTGGGTACGCGGGAAACTGCCGTCCAGGTACTGCTGCACGTCGCTGGCGCCAACCGAGAGTTCGCGGCCGGAAATCGAAGGTGCGGCCTGCGCCCCGATCGCAGCGGCGATCAGGACGGTGGCGGCGGCGAGGCGGGTCATCAGGGGACGCAGGCGCATGGCGGTGACCGGAAAGGGCGGGGTGGCTACAGAGTAGCTTTGCAGGCTGAATCGAGCGTGCATGCCGTTGCAGCGGTTCAGTCCAAAGAGGGCCGCAGCTGCGCCGACTGGATCTGCCAGGCACTGCCGTCGGCGTTGGGCTGCACGCGATACCAGCCACCAAAGCGGAAGGTGCCGTCGGCGGTCACGGCGCGGACCTGGACCGGAACTTCCAGCAGCTGCGGCGGATGCTTGCCGTCGACGGCGACCGGCGTCTGGCTGCGCAGGCGCAGGGCGCGCACGTTGTCCAGCTGGCGCAGCGCGGCGTCATCCGCCCGCCGCGGGTCGGCGGGTGGGAAGGTCCAGGCAGCGTCGCTCGCGGCGTGGTCGCGATTGAGCAGGTCGGTCATGTACCGGCTGAGCATGTCCCCGGGCGGCTCAGCGTCGTCGGCCACTGCGGCCAGCAACGGCTGGACGGAGGGTGGCCGCAGCGATGCAGCCTCATCGCCCACGGCCGTCGGCTGCCGGTGTACATCATCCGGTCTGGTGGCGACCGGGGCGGTGATATCCACCGCGGGGGGCGGCCGGGAACAGCCCAGCACGACCAGCGGCATCAGCAACAGCAGGGTCCTGCGCATGGTGCCTCCTCCCCGAGGCGACCTGGAGGACGGCAGTGTATCGACTACGGGGTCTTCAGCGGGAAGATGGCAGCTGATCCAGCGCATCCAGCGCCGGCAGGACCTGGGCGGCGAGTGCGGCCAGTGCATGACCGTCGGTGTCGGCATGACGCTGCACGATGTCGCGCAGCAACTGGGTGGCGACCACCAGCGTGGCGCGCTCGTCGCCACTGAGTCCTGCGGTGCGCGGTGCCGCTTCGAGCAGTCGCATCAGGTCGCGACTGGCGCGATGTTCCAGTTCGATGGTGCAGCGCCCGGTGCACTGCAACCCGTCCTTTTCGATCGGAGTCACCGAGATCCGGTAGCGGGTGGAGGGGCTGGCCATGAGAGGTGCTCGCCGTTGCTGTGGGGGAATGTGCCCACCATAGGCAAGGCCGCCGCCGGCGGCGACGGCCGGCGCTGCACGCAGTGTTCCACCCGGTTGGACGAAGTGCGGGGGAAGCGTGGCCGCAGCCTGTGGTGGCGGGCCTGGGAGGCCGAT
This sequence comes from Stenotrophomonas sp. STEN147, assembly GCF_056757995.1. Lineage (NCBI taxonomy): Bacteria > Pseudomonadati > Pseudomonadota > Gammaproteobacteria > Lysobacterales > Lysobacteraceae > Stenotrophomonas > Stenotrophomonas sp. STEN147. Next base: position 93,042 of record NZ_JBRRCG010000003.1, on the reverse strand, counting down.
TGCGCTGCTGGGGCAACGCTGTGTTGCGATGCCCGGCGCCGTGCCCGGAAGATGGTCGCTGCCTGCGCGGAACCGCCGGGGGCGCCAAAAAAAACGGGACGGCCTGGGCCGTCCCGTCATGCATCCGCCGAATGGCGCGCGCTTACAGCGCGGCGTCCTTCAGCTTCTTGAGCGGACGAACCTTCAGCTTGGTGGTGGCCGGCTTGGCGGCGAACCACTGCTCTTCCTTGGTGAACGGGTTGATGCCCTTGCGCTTCGGCTTGGCCGGCACATTGACGGTGGTGATCTTCAGCAGGCCCGGCAGGGTGAAGGAGCCAGCGCCCTTCTTGTGCACCGAAGAGGCGACAGCGCCTTCCAGCGAGGCCAGCACAGCGCGCACGTCCTTGGCGACAACGCCGGAGGCTTCAGCGATGTGTGCAACCAGGCCGGACTTGGTCAGCACTTCCTTGATCGGCTTCGGAGCGGCCGGCTTGGCGGCAGCCTTCGTCGCGACTTTCTTCACTGCCTTCTTCGGGGCAGCCTTCTTAGCGGTCTTTGCCATGGTTTCCTGTTCCGTGAACGGTTGGTTGTTTGGTCGGCGCCGAACCCCGTCGGCAAGCGCAATGTAGGGCAACTCTCGGGCGCCGCCAATAGCCCGGAGCGCGGAAAGTGCATGTTTTTTCATATCCAGGCCGATTCAGTACATGGCCGGCGGTAGGGGGCAGGGGCACCCGGAGGGGCAGAAAAGCGCCGACCCTTGCGCCGGCTGGAAGTGCGAAACCGCTGAAAACAAGGGAAAAACGGCATCGAGCGGAGGTGGCGCGATGGAGCTGGAGCACGCGTGCCGGTCGCGCTGCAATGCGGCAGAGCGACGCAGGCATAACGTGCGCCATGCGAGGGTGACCGTTCATCACCGCCACACAGGAGCAGCAAATGGGAATCTCGCGACACGCCACCGCGCACTGGGAAGGCGATCTGAAGTCCGGCAAGGGACAGTTGAGCACGCCGCAGAGTGGCCTGCTGGACAAGACCCGCTATGGGTTCAACAGCCGTTTCGGCGAGGAGAAGGGCACCAACCCGGAAGAGCTGATCGCCGCCGCGCATGCCGGCTGCTTCACCATGGCGCTGTCGGCCAAGCTCGGCGAGGCCGGTTTCACTCCGACGTCGCTGGATACCGAGGCGAAGGTGGATCTGTCGATGGAAGGCGGCCCACAGCTTTCGCAGATCCGGCTGAAAGTGAAGGCCGTGGTGCCCGGGATCGATGCGACGCAGTTCCGTGCCATCGCCGACGATGCCAAGCAGAACTGCCCGGTGTCCAAGGCACTGAGCGCGGTGCCCATCAGCCTGGAGGCCGAGCTGGGCTGAGGTCGGTAGCGCCGGGCCATGCCCGGCGTCCCAGGGCAACCACCCATCACCAATCAAGGGTGCCGGCGATCACCGTCTGCACCTGACCGCCGGACCAGACCTCGCCGGCCTCGTCCACGCGCAGGGTCAGGCGTGCGTCATGCCCGACCTCCCGGCCCTGGCTGACGTCGAATGCCTCGCGGCCCCGCGGCAGAGCGCCGCGCAGGTCCAGCCATGCCGCCAACACGGCGTTGGCGGCGCCGGAGGCAGCGTCCTCGAAGCGGCGCCCGTTGCCGACGAACGCGCGCACGGCCAGGTCGAAGCCTTCGTTGCCGTCGGCGAATGCATAGGCGAACACGCCCATGCTGTCGGTGGATTCGGCCAGCGCGGCCACCGCGTCCCAGTCCGGGCGCAGCGCGCGCAGGGCCGATTCATCGGCAACCTGGACCACCCACCAGCTGCGCCCGCCCTGCATGCGTGCGGGCGGCAACCGACCCAATGGCCAGCCCTTCAGGGCCGCCTGCAGGCGCGGATCGTCCGCCTGCGCGGTTTCGGCCAGCTGCGCGCGCGGGGTGCGGATGGCAATGCGCTGTTGCGCGCCTTCGCCGCTGACCCGCAGCGGCAGCGCGCCGGCAATCCCGTCCTGCACCAGCAGGCCATCCACCGCCTCCGCCAAGCCCGCCTGCAGCACGGCATGCGCGGTGCCTACGCTGGGATGGCCGGCAAACGGGACTTCCTTCTGCGGACTGAACATGCGCAGGCGGTAGCTGGTTCCCGCCGTCTGCGGCGGGAACACGAAGGTCGTCTCGGGCAACCGCGTCCAGCGGGCGATGGCCTGCATGGTGTCGTCGTCGAGTCCGTCGGCATCCAGCACCACGGCCAGCGGATTGCCGGCACCGGCGCGCGGGGAGAACACATCCAGTTGCAGGAAACGGCGTGCGGACATCAGTGACAACTCCAGGAAACAATGGGACGGTGGCGCGGGGCCATGCTCCGCGAGCGCGCAGCGCGGCGAGTCGCCGGGCATGGCCCGGCGCTACGGGCAAGGCGGCATAGGGTAGCGCGGGGGCTACCAGTGAATCTGCCCATCGATCACCGGCTGCACCTGGCCGCCGATCCATACCGTGCCCTGCGCATCGACCTGGACCTGGACCTCACCATCGCGGCCCACTTCGCGGCCCTGGCTGGCCACGTAGCCGGCATCCGTGCCCGGCAGCGCGCTGCGTTGCCGCAGCCAGGCGCCAATCAGCGCATTGGCACTGCCGGTCACCGGATCCTCGGGGACGTTCACCGCATCGCCGGGGCAGAAAGCGCGCACCACGAGCGCGTGAGCGGCCGCCTGTTCCGGTGCGAACACGGCCACGCCGGTGGCGCCGGTGGCATTGGTCCAGTCGCGCACGGCGGCCATGTCCGGCGCCAGGGAGCGCACGCTGGCGGCATCACGCAGGGGCAGCAGCCACCACCGTGGACCGTTGTCCCACAACTCGGCCACATGGCCCTCGGCGGCCTGGGCCAGCAGCGCTTCCGGCACCGCCCCGGGAGCGGCATCCAGGTGCCGTGCTGCGGGGCTGGCGAGCTGGATCGTCGGTGCGGCAGCCGGGCCGGACACGCGCACCGGCAACAGCCCGGCGGCGCACTGCTGCACCAGGGCACCGTCGCGCGGCACGGCCAGGCCGCTGGTCACCGCTGCCCAGGCGGCACCGACACTGGGGTGGCCGGCGAACGGCAGCTCGCTGCCCGGGGTGAAAATGCGTACGTGGTAGTCGGCACCGGCCGCGGTGGGGCGGATGAAGAACACTGTCTCGGACAGGTTCAGCCAGGCGGCCAGCGCCTGCATGCGGTCGCTGGAAAGCCCGTCCGCGTCAAATACGACACCCAGTGGGTTGCCCGTGCCGGGACGGGGAGCAAAGACATCGAGCTGCAGGTAACGATAGGCGGTCATGGCGGGGATATTGGGCTTAGAATCGAAGGTTCCGCCCCCAGGGGCGGCTTCCCCACAATACACATAGCCAATCCATGTCAGCTTCCCCCCTTGTCGATCGTTGGATCGTACTGAAGTTCGGCGGCACCTCGGTGTCGCGTCGCCATCGCTGGGACACGATCGGGAAGCTGGCGAAAAAACGCGCGGAAGAGACCGGCTCGCGCGTGCTGGTGGTGGTTTCGGCGCTGTCCGGGGTGACCAACGAGCTGACCGCGATCGCCGACGGCGCGGCGGACAGCCGTGATCGCGTCGCCGCGCTGGTCGAACGCCACGAGGCATTCCTGGTCGAGCTGGGCCTCGGCCGCGAAGTGCTGGCCGAGCGTCTGGCCGCCCTGCAGGGCCTGCTGGACGATCCGCGCGCGGCCACCCGGCCGCTGGACTGGCAGGCCGACGTGCTGGGCCAGGGTGAACTGCTGTCCTCGACCGTGGGCGCGGCATACCTGCGCGCGTCCGGGCTGGACATGGGCTGGATGGATGCCCGGCACTGGCTGGATGCACTGCCGCCGCAGCCGAACCAGAGCGACTGGTCGCAACGCCTGTCGGTGAACTGCCAGTGGCGCTCGGATGCGGACTGGGCGCAGCGCTTCCGTGCGCAGCCGACGCGCCTGCTGATCACCCAGGGCTTCATCTCGCGGCACGCGGACGGTGGCACTGCCATCCTCGGCCGTGGCGGTTCGGACACCTCGGCGGCGTACTTCGGTGCGCTGCTCGGTGCCAGCCGGGTGGAAATCTGGACCGACGTGCCGGGCATGTTCAGCGCCAATCCCAAGGATGTGCCGGACGCGCGCCTGCTGACCCGTCTGGATTACTACGAGGCGCAGGAAATCGCCACCACGGGTGCCAAGGTGCTGCATCCGCGCTCGATCAAGCCGTGCCGCGATGCCGGTGTACCGATGGCGATCCTCGACACCGAGCGCCCCGAGCTTCCAGGTACCAGCATCGACGGCAATGCGGCGCCGGTACCGGGCGTGAAGGCGATCAGTCGTCGCAACGGCATCGTGCTGGTGTCGATGGAAGGCATCGGCATGTGGCAGCAGGTCGGCTTCCTGGCCGATGTGTTCGCCCTGTTCAAGAAGCACGGCCTGTCGGTGGATCTGATCGGTTCGGCCGAAACCAATGTCACCGTGTCGCTGGATCCGTCGGAGAACCTGGTCAACACCGATGTGCTGGCCGCGCTGTCGGCCGACCTGTCGCAGGTGTGCAAGGTCAAGGTGATCGTGCCCTGTGCGGCGATCACCCTGGTCGGGCTGGGCATGCGCTCGCTGCTGCACAAGCTGTCGGATGTGTGGGCCACGTTCGGCCGTGAGCGCGTGCACATGATCTCGCAGTCGTCCAACGACCTGAACCTGACCTTCGTCATCGATGAGGCCGATGCCGATGGCCTGCTGCCGATCCTGCATGCGGAACTGATCGACAGTGGCGCCATGCCGGTGGAGGAAACCGAGGTGTTCGGCCCGCGCTGGCGCGAGATCGCCGGCACGGTTCGCCCGCGCGGCACGCCCTGGTGGCGCGGCCAGCGGGCGCACCTGCTGCAGCTGGCCGACGCGGGAACCCCGCGCTACGTCTATCACCTGCCGACCGTGCGGGCGCGTGCCCGCGCGCTGGCTGCGATCAAGCCGATCGACCAGCGTTACTACGCGATCAAGGCCAACAGCCACCCGGCCATCCTGCAACTGCTGGAGTCGGAGGGTTTCGGCCTGGAATGCGTTTCGCATGGCGAGCTGAAGCATGTGTTCCAGCACCTGCCGGAACTTTCGCCCAGGCGTGTGCTGTTCACCCCGAGCTTCTGCCCGCGCAGTGAGTACGAGGCCGCGTTCGCGCTGGGCGTGACCGTCACCGTCGACAACGTCGAAGCCCTGCAGCGCTGGCCGGACCTGTTCCGCAACCGCGAGCTGTGGTTGCGCGTGGACCTGGGGCGCGGCGAAGGCCACCACGCCAAGGTCCGCACCGGCGGCAAGGAGTCCAAGTTCGGCCTGCCGATCGCCCGCGTCGATGAGTTCGTCCGTGCCGCCACCGAGCTGGGCAGCCGGGTGGTCGGCCTGCACGCCCACCTGGGCAGCGGCGTGGAAACCCCGCAGCATTGGCGCCTGATGTGCGATGAGCTGGCAGGCTTCGCCCGCCGCATCGGCAGCGTGCAGACGATCGACATCGGCGGTGGCCTGCCGATTCCGTACAGCGACGAGGACGAGCCCTTCGATCTGGACGCGTGGGCTGCCGGCCTGGCCGAGGTCAAGGCACTGCACCCCGCATTCCGCCTGGCCATCGAGCCGGGGCGCTACCTGGTGGCCGAGTCCGGCGTGCTGCTGACCCATGCCACCCAGGTGGTGGAGAAGGACGGCGTGCGCCGCGTCGGCCTGGATGCCGGCATGAACACGCTGATGCGTCCGGCCCTGTACGACGCCTGGCACGACATCGAGAACCTCAGCCGCCAGGGCGGGTACGCCGAGGCGGCATTCGATGTCGTCGGCCCGATCTGCGAGTCCAGCGATGTGTTCGGCAAGCGGCGCAAGCTGCCGGTGTCCACCGCGCCGGACGACGTGATGCTGATTGCTGACGCTGGCGCCTATGGCTACGTGATGTCCAACACCTACAACCAGCGGGCGCTGCCGCGCGAGGATGTGATCGAGTGATCGCCCTGCGCGCGCTGCACCCGCCCACCGACACGCCCCGCGCCACCGCGCGGGGCCGTGCCTGACCGGATACACCATGACTGCTTTCGACAAACACCAGGTCTCCCGTTTCCGTTTCGTCCGCTGCGAATTTGCTGTGGACAGCGGCGTGGCACGGCTGGTCTATGCCTTCGATGATGGCCCCGAGATGGTGGAAACCGTCACCATTCCCGGCGCTCCGTTCGTCCTTGAGCCGGCGCGCACCGCCGCCGTGCAGCGAGCGCTGCAGCTGCTGCACCTGATCGCCGGCGTCAGCTACTACAAGGCCGGCGTGCCGGAGATCGTCAGCATCGACAGTTACGCCATCGATGCCGATACCGCTGCGCTGGTGGAAGCGATCTACCTCAACGGCCTGGGCGAGTTCGCCTACCGCAACGGCCTCAACCTGCGCGGCCGCTTCCGCCTGCCGGTGCAGGGCGAGCCGGTGCAGGCACCGGAGGTGGGCCTGCAGCCGCATGCGCTGGTCGCCATCGGTGGTGGCAAGGATTCGCTGGTCAGCATCGAAGCGCTGCGACGGGCGGGCGTGGACGAGACGGTCACCTGGATCGGCGGTTCGCAGTTGATCCGTGCCTGCGCCGAACGCACCGGCCTGCCGACGCTGAACCTGGGCCGCGCGCTGGCGCCGGAGCTGTTCGAGCTCAACCGCCAAGGGGCGTGGAACGGCCATATCCCGGTGACCGCGGTGAACTCGGCGATCATGGTGCTGGCAGCCCTGCTGCAGGGCGTGGACCAGGTGGTGTTCTCCAACGAACGCTCGGCCAGCTACGGCAGCCAGATTCCGGGCACCGGCGAGGTGAACCACCAGTGGTCCAAGGGCTGGGCGTTCGAGCAGGCCTTCGGCAGCCATGTGCAGGCGCACGTGGCCGCAGACCTGCAGTACTACTCGCTGCTGCGACCGATGTCGGAACTGGCGGTGGCCCGCCAGTTCGCCAAGAGCGACTTCTACGACGCGCATTTCTCCAGCTGCAACCGCAACTTCCATATCCTCGGCGAGCGCCCCGTGAACCGTTGGTGCGGCGTCTGCCCGAAGTGCCATTTCGTGTTTCTGGCGCTGGCCCCGTTCATGCCCAAGACCCGCCTCGTGCGCATCTTCGGTCGCAATCTGCTGGACGATGTCGAGCAGGCCGGTGGCTTCGACGCGCTGCTGGAGTTCCAGGATCACAAGCCGTTCGAGTGCGTGGGCGAAGGTCGTGAATCGCGTGCAGCGATGGCGACCCTGGCGCAGCGACCGGAGTGGAAGGAAGATGCGCTGGTGAAGCGCTTCTGCAACGAGATCCAGCCGCAGCTCGACGCGGCCGAACTGGAGCTGGCGCCGATGCTGCAGCTGCAGGGCGAGCACCGCATTCCGGCTGCGCTGTGGGAACGGGTGCGTGAAGATTTCTCAGCTTGAAGGAAAGCGCGTCGCGCTGTGGGGCTGGGGGCGTGAGGGCCGTGCCGCATTCGCGGTGCTGCGTGCACGCCTGCCGACGTTGCCGCTGAGCCTGTTCTGTCCGGCCGCCGAAGCCGATGCGGCGCGCGCGGAAACGCAGGGGTCACTGGAGGTGCGTGGCGAGCCTTCGGCCGAGGCGCTGGCCGCGTTCGACGTGGTGATCAAGTCACCCGGCATCAGTCCCTACCAGCCGATCGCGGTGGCCGCGGCGGCACGGGGCACGCGTTTCATCGGGGGCACCGCGCTCTGGTTCGCCGAGCATGCCGCTGACGACGGCATCGTCCATGACACCGTTTGCGTGACCGGTACCAAGGGCAAAAGCACCACCACCGCGCTGGTCGCGCACCTGCTGCGTGCGGCCGGCCATCGCACCGGCCTGGTCGGCAACATCGGCCTGCCGCTGCTGGAAGTGCTGGACCCGCAGCCGGCGCCTGAGTATTGGGCGGTGGAACTGTCCAGCTACCAGACCGGCGAAGTGGCGCGCAGTGGCGCGCGACCGCAGGTGGCGGTGGTGCTGAACCTGTTCCCCGAACATCTGGACTGGCATGGCAGCGAACAGCGCTATATCGAGGACAAGCTGCAGCTGGTCACCGATGCCGCGCCGTGCATCGCCGTGCTCAATGCCGCCGATCCGCATCTGGCGGAACTGGCGCTGCCGCACAGCCAGGTGGTCTGGTTCAACCAGCCGCAGGGTTGGCACATGCGTGGCGACATCGTGCATCGTGGCGAACAGGCGGTGTTCGATACACGCAATACGCCGCTGCCGGGCCGCCACAACCGCGGCAACCTGTGTGCGGTGCTGGCCGCGCTGGAAGCGCTGGGCCTGGACGCGGCGGCGCTGGCGCCGGCCGTGCAGGATTTCCGTCCGCTGCCCAACCGGCTGCAGTGCATCGGCGTGGCCGATGGGCTGACCTACATCAACGATTCGATCAGCACCACGCCCCACGCCAGTCTGGCGGCACTGGAGTGCTTCAGCGGCCAGCGCATCGCGCTGCTGGTGGGCGGGCATGACCGCGGCCTGGACTGGACCGATTTCATGCAGCACATGGCGCACGATGTGCCGCCGGTGGAGATCGTGACCATGGGCAGCAACGGCCCGCGCATCCACGCGATGCTGCAGCCGCTGGCCGATACAGGTCGATTCGGGCTGCATGCGGCCGTCGACCTGCCGGACGCCATGGCGCTGGCACGCGCTGCGCTGGGCGAGCAGGGCGGGGTGGTGCTGTTGTCGCCGGGCGCACCAAGTTTTGGGGCCTACCGCGATTACGTTGCGCGCGGACGTCACTTCGCCGAGCTGGCCGGATTCGATCCGGACAGCATCAGCGCGATTCCGGGCCTGGGCATCGCCTGAGGGGGGCGGATCCCTTTCCGCAGGAAAGGGCTCTGACCCCGGCGGGATCCCGGCCGGCAACCCACCGGCAAATTCATCCACGCAGGCGTGGATCTACGCTTCCTCGATGAACGCGTAGTCGCCGTCAATCAACTGCTGCAGATACGCATCGAAGCCGGGCGCGATGACCGCATAGCTGTCCGGATCATGCAGGTAGCGCACCACCTGGCCGACGGAGCCACCCGGTGCCGGGTCGAAATCCAGGTACAGCATCGAGGTGCCGCCGTTGTTCATGCAGTGCGAGAAGCACAGGCGGCGGCTCATCGGTACGTCGGCATCGATGCCGTCGCCGAGAATCTCCGGTTCGTCGTCCAGCCATTCTTCGTAGATCGAGCGGATGCTGTCATCCCACTGCCGCTGATCCTCGAAGATCTGTGCGATCGAGCGCAGGTAGTAGGGGTATCCGCCGCCTTCCACGTCCGAGCCGAGCATCAGCACGCAGACCTCGCCCTCGGGATACCGGCGGAAATGCGTGCCATCCACGCGCGACAGCAGCGCAACCAGACTGTCAGGTACCTGCGGCCACTGCGCACGCAGGCGTTGCAGGTCTCCGGCGCTGGCGCCCTGGACATGCGCCCATTGCGCAGCATCGTCGGCGGGCAGGCGCGGCATCAGGCCGGACAGGAATTGATCGACAAGGTTCATTCGCAAACAGGGGCTGGGCGGAATCAGGGCGTATCCAACCACACCTGCGTCACGCCGCCAATGCAGAATGCGGACGGGAGGGGGACATCAGGCGACCCCTCTGTTTCCTTTTCTCTGGAGCAGGCGCATGAATGCATGGCGTTGGGGTGTGGCGATGGTCCTGGGTCTGGCGGCGCTGCCGGCGTGGGCGGCGATGAAGACCCAGCCGGTGGAGTGGACGCACCAGGGCACGACCTTCAGCGGGGTGCTGGTCTATGACGACGGGGACAGTGACAAGCGCCCCGGACTGGTGATGGTGCCGAACTGGAAGGGTGTGAACGAATCGGCGGTCGAGAAGGCCAAGCAGCTGGCCGGCGATGATTACGTGGTGCTGGTGGCCGATGTCTATGGCAAGGGTGTGCGGCCGAAGACCGATGCCGAGGCAGGGCCGGTCGCCACCGCGTTGCGCAACGACCGGCCGCTGCTGCGTGCGCGTGCGCTGGAGGCGGTGAATGTGCTCAAGGCACAGGCCGGCAAGGTGCCGCTGGATGCCAGCCGCATCGGTGCGGTCGGCTTCTGCTTCGGCGGTACCACCGTTCTGGAGCTGGCCCGCGCGGGCGCGCCGCTGGCCGGCGTGGTCAGCCTGCATGGTGGGCTGGGCTCGCCGCTGCCGGCGCAGGCCGGTGGAGCGCATCCCACGGTGCTGGTACTCAATGGTGCCGATGACAGGAGCGTGACCGCGGCCGACATCGCCAGCTTCCAGAACGAGATGAATGCCGCCAAGGTCGACTGGGAATTCACCAACTACAGCGGCGCCGTGCATTGCTTTGCCGAGCGTGATGCCAACAATCCGCCGGGGTGCCAGTACAACGAACGGGCGGCGAAGCGCGCGTGGAAGGCATTGGATGAGTTCTTCGAGGAGCGCTTCGAGAAGCGCTGAGGCACCGGGTTCGCCGGGCATGGCCCGGCGCTACCACAGCACACCGCTCACGCAGGGTGCAGCGGCATCAGGTAGCGCCGGGCCATGCCCGGCGAGCGCGGTCAATGCGTGCGCTGCACCGCGTAGCGGGCCAGTCCACGCAGAGCGGCGACGGCATCATTGTCGCCCAGCCCGTCGAGCGCACGCTCGGCGCGCTCTGCGTATTCCTCGGCCCGGCGACGACTGTAGTCCAGGCCGCCGGTGGCGTGGATCGCGGCCAGCACTTCCGGCATTGCCGACGCATCGCCTTCCTGCACGATGGTGCGCAGGCGCTCGCGGGTGGCGTCGTCGGAGTGGGCCATGGCATGGATCAGCGGCAGCGTTGCCTTGCCTTCGGCGAGGTCGTCGCCCAGATTCTTGCCCAGCTCCTCGGCGTTGGCCGAGTAATCCAGCACGTCATCGGCGATCTGGAAGGCGTAGCCCAGATGCATGCCGTAGTCGTACAGCGCCTGCTGGGTGGCTTCGTCCACGCCGCTGGCCAGCGCGCCCAGGCGGGTGCCGGCAGCGAACAGCACGGCGGTCTTGCGCTCGATCACGCGCAGGTACGCCGCTTCGTCGGTATCCGGGTTATGCACGTGCAGCAGCTGCAGCACTTCGCCTTCGGCGATGCGATTGGTGGTGTCGGCCAGGATCCGCATCACCGGCATGCGGTCCAGCTCGACCATCAGCTGGAAACTGCGCGAGTACAGGAAGTCGCCAACCAGCACGCTCGGTGCGTTGCCCCACAGGGCATTGGCGGTGCTGCGGCCGCGCCGCAGGCTGGATTCGTCCACTACGTCATCGTGCAGCAGGGTGGAGGTGTGGATGAACTCGATGATCGCCGCCAGCTGGTGGTGCTCGGGGCCGGCATGGCCGACCGCATGACCGGCCAGCATCACCAGCATCGGCCGCAGGCGCTTGCCGCCGGCGGAAATGATGTGGTCCGCGATCTGGTTGATCAGCACGACGTCCGAGGACAGCCGGCGCCGGATCAGGGCGTCGACGGCGGCCATGTCGGCCGCAGCAAGCGACTGGATCTGGGGCAGGCCCAGGGCGGGGCGGGTGTCTTCGGTGATGGTCATGCGATCAGGCTTTCAGGCTCGTCGATGATTATAGGCGCTGCCCGTGAATTCGGGCGCAAACCGGCCTGCGGGCCTGATCGCCCCGGCCGTCCGTGACTGCCTGGCGTGAATACGTATGCAGGTGGCGCCATCCCAGGGGAGGCACCGCTAAGCTTGCGGGACTTGGTTTTCGGCCCGCTTCCGGCGGGTCCCGCATGCCCGGAGGGGGGCTGTCGATGTCGCACTATCCATGGTGGCGCGGAGCCGTCATCTACCAGATCTATCCGCGCAGTTTCCTCGACGCCAACGGCGACGGGGTCGGTGACCTGCCAGGGATCATCCAGCGCCTGGACCACATCGCCACGCTGGGTGTGGATGCCATCTGGATCTCGCCGTTCTTCAAGTCGCCGATGGCCGACTTCGGCTATGACATCGCCGATTACCGCGACGTCGACCCGCTGTTCGGCAGCCTGCAGGACTTCGACCGACTGCTGGCCAAGGCCCACGGCCTGGGACTGAAGGTGATGATCGACCAGGTCCTCAGCCATACCTCGATCGAGCACGCGTGGTTCCGCGAGAGCCGCCAGGATCGCAGCAATCCGAAGGCCGACTGGTACGTCTGGGCCGACCCGCGCGAGGACGGCACGCCGCCCAACAACTGGCTGTCGCTGTTCGGCGGCTGCGCCTGGCAGTGGGAACCGCGCCGCGAACAGTACTATCTGCACAATTTCCTGGTCGACCAGCCGGACCTGAACTTCCACAACCCTCAGGTGCAGCAGGCCACGCTGGACAACGTGCGGTTCTGGCTGGACCGTGGCGTGGATGGCTTCCGCCTGGATGCGATCAACTTCTGCTTCCATGACGCGCAGCTGCGCGACAACCCGGCCAAGCCCGCTGACAAGCGCGTTGGCCGCGGCTTCAGCCCGGACAACCCGTACGCATACCAGTACCACTACTTCAACAACACGCAGCCGGAGAACCTGCCGTTCCTGGAGCGGCTGCGCACGCTGCTCGACCAGTACCCTGGTGCGGTCAGCCTGGGTGAGATCTCCTCGGAGGATTCGCTGGCCACCACCGCGGAGTACACCCGCGATGGCCGCCTGCACATGGGTTACAGCTTTGAACTGCTGGTGGACGACTACAGCGCGGCCTACATCCGCGAGACTGTCTCGCGCCTGGAAGCCGCGATGACTGAAGGCTGGCCGTGCTGGGCGGTATCCAACCACGATGTGGAGCGCGCGGTCACCCGCTGGGGCGGCCATCCGGCCGATCCGCGCCTGGCGCGCATGCTGGTGGCGTTACTGAGTTGCCTGCGCGGCTCGGTCTGCCTGTACCAGGGCGAGGAACTGGGCCTGGCCGAGGCCGAGGTGCCGTTCGAGGCGCTGCAGGATCCCTACGGCATCACCTTCTGGCCGAACTTCAAGGGCCGCGATGGCTGCCGCACTCCGATGCCGTGGACGGATGCGCCACTGGCCGGTTTCACTACCGGCCAGCCGTGGTTGCCGATTCCGGCCGGGCACCGGGCAGCGGCCGTCGCGGTGCAGGACGCTGACCCGCGGTCGGTGCTGGCGGCCTTCCGGGCATTCCTGGGCTGGCGTCGCCATCAGCCCGTCCTGCAGCATGGCAGCATCCGGTTCCTTGACAGCAGTGAGCCAGTGCTGCTGTTCGAGCGTATGCTTGCAGATGAAACCCTCCTGCTGGCCTTCAACCTGTCGGGCGAGGCGGTGACCCATCCGCTGCCGGCCGGCCGTTGGCAGCAGATGGATGTGCCGGGCCCGGATGCGGGTACGGTGCAGGGTGGCGAACTCCAGCTGCCGCCGCGTGCGGTGTTCTGCGCACGACGCAGCTGATCGATTTCTCCGGTGGCGGTACTTGCGGGGACGGGGCCGAAGCGCCCCGTCCCTTTTTTATGGGCGGTGCCGTGGCTGGCGGGTCGCGCCCAAAAGAAAACCCGCTGCTTAGGCGCAGCGGGTTTCCGGTGATGCCTGCGGTCCTCGCCGCCGGGCATGGCCCGGCGCTACCGATGGAGCGGTTGCCGGGCAGCGTCCGGCATTCGATGGGCGGTTGCCGGCCTGGGGCCGGCATTGCCCGGTGAGGGTCAGAACTTGTAGTTCACACCCAGCACGTAGGTGCGGCCCCACTCGATGTATTCCAGCGGGCGATCCTTGGTGCCGGCGTAGGTGCGGTACGGCTCGTTGGTCAGGTTGCTTCCCTGCAGCAGCAGGGTCAGCCCGCGCAGGGCGCTGCTGTCGCTGAAGGTGTAGCTGATCTGCGCATCGGTCACGTTCTCGCCCACCACATAACGCAGGGTGCGATTGCCGTTGAAGTTGCCGATCTCACCGATGAAGTCCGAACGACGGCGCTGGCTCACGCGGGCCTCGAAACCATTGCGCTCGAAGTACGCGGTGAAGTTGTACACACGCTTGGACAGGCCCGGCAGGCTGATGGGATCGGTACCCACGCTGGAGGCGCTTTCCGGGTCGAGGATCTTGATGTCGCTGTCGTTGAACGTGGCACTGGCCTGCACGCCGAAGCCGCGCAGGCTGTCGGTGAGCATCTCCAGCGGGAACGAACCGGTCAGCTCGAGGCCGCGCAGGGTACCGCCCTCACCGTTCACCGGCGTGGAGAAGGTGCCGGTCGGCAGCACGGGCACCACCATGCCCGGCGGCGGCACGTAGTTGCCGAGCAGCCCGCTGAAGTCGTAGTTGTCCACCGACTGCGTGTAGACGTAACTCTTCAGGTCCTTGTAGAAGATCGCCGCAGCGACGTAGGCCTTCTCGCCGAAGTACTTCTCATAGGACAGATCCAGCGCGGTGGCGCGCCACGGGTCCAGCCGCGGATTGCCGCCGCTGCCGCCGGGGCGGCCGGTGGAGGTATCCACGCCGAACTCCAGGCCGGCGCGCATCTGGTCCACGCGTGGGCGCGCGACCTGCTTGGCTGCCGCGAAGCGCAGGGTCTGTTCGTGCGGGAACATGAAGGCCAGATTCAGGCTCGGCAGCCAGTCGTTGTACTTGCGTCCGTCGGAGTAGGGCTGCACGTTGCTGCCGGCGGGCTGCGACGCGTCCCAGTAGCGGGAGTCCGAACTCTGATCGGTGCGCTGCATCTGCACGCCGATGTTGCCACGCACGCCGACCACGCCGATGTCTGTGTTGATGTTCAGGCGCGCCCAGGCGGTGGTGATCTTCTCCTGCACCGTCCACGACTTGGGAATCAGGTAGTCCAGGTTGTCGACCGGATCGAAGGTCATGTAGCGGGCGACCGCCGCCGGCACGTTCCAGGCCGGGATGGTACCGAGGCCGGCAAAGCCCAGGTTCACCGGGTCGTACTGCAGGTCCGCCGCGATGTTGGCATCGCCCTGGGCACCGAGCAGGATGTTGCCCTCGGACTGGGTCTTGACCTTGCGGCGATCGGCATAGTTCACGCCGATGTCCAGGTCCGGTGCCCACGACGCCATCGCTTCGGGCAGGGCGATGGTCGCCGCCAGCTTGCCGCCCTTCAGGCGATCTTCCACCTTCGGCACCTTGCCGTAGCCGGACCCATAGATGGTGTTGGTCAGGAACAGGGCATCGGGATTGGAGTAGTTCAGCCCCGGGCTGATCTGCGAGAAGCCGTTCTGGCGGATCTGCACGCCGACCGTATCCAGCTGCGGCATGGGCGTGAGCTGCAGATTGTTCTCCAGGTTCAGCTCGTCACGCGTGGCCTTGGAGTAGTTCAGGTCGGCGACCAGCTTGACGCTGCCGAAGTTGAATTCGTTGTTCCAGCCGAACGCGTCGATCTTGTCCTTGCGCTTGTTGTACATGCCGCGCACCAGCGGGTACACGCCGCTGGCGGTACCGCCGGTGAAGGTGCCATCGGCGTTGATCTGCGGATTGCTGATCAGCAGGCCCGGCAGGTAATTGCCGTTGTAGTTGCTGAGGTTCAGTTCGAACTGGTTGGCGGTGTCGATCTGCTCGGCTTCGGTGTGGAACGCATCGAAGGTGCTGCTCCAGCTGTTGTTGGGCCGGAACTGGATCGTGGCCATCACGCCATCGCGCTTGTTGTTGCCGGTACGGCGCAGCGCCTTGATGCCGTCGGAGAAATAGGTGCCTGCAGCAACGCCGGGACGTTTTCCGTCCGTGGTGTACTGGGTGGTCCACGGCTCGTACAAGCCGACCTGGTTTTCCTGGATCGGGTTGTCGCTGTGCGCGTAACCGATGGCGATGCCCAGGGTCTTGTCGAAGAACTGGTCGATGTAGCTGGCGCTGAAGCGGTTGCCGAACTCATCGACGTTGGCCGCATCGCCGAGCGAGCTCTTCTGCAGGCGCCCGCTGACGGCGATCACTCGGTCGGGGAAGCTGAGCGGACGGGCGGTCTGCATGTCGATGGTGCCCGACAGGCCCTGGCCGACCAGTGCCGCATCGGGCGTCTTGTACACCGTCACGCCGTTGACCAGCTCGGATGGATACTGGTCGAACTCGACGCCACGGTTGTCGCCGGTGCTGACGACCTCACGGCCGTTGAGCAGGGTGGTGGCGAAGTCCGGGGACAGGCCGCGCACGCTGATCACCTGTGCACGACCGGCCACGCGCTGCGCAGCCAGGCCGGGCAGGCGCGAGATCGATTCGGCGATGCTGACGTCGGGCAGCTTGCCGATGTCCTCGGCGGAGATCGCTTCCACCACCGAGGTGGCGTCCTGCTTGATCGCGATCGCGTTCTCGATGCCGCGGCGGATACCGGTGACCTGCACCGTATCCAGGTTGGTGGCGGCGGTGCCGGCCGGCGTGGTGGTGCTCTGCGTGGTCTGTGCCGCCGCCAGTGACGGCGCCAGGACAACGGCCAGCGCGATGCTCAGCGCGCTGCGCTTGTGGTTCAACATTTTCCCCTCCCAGGCAATGTTGTTGTTCATTTCGAGGTCGTTCCGGCAACGCCGTGAACGTGCGACGCGGTGGCCGCTGTCGTCGCCGCTATGGTAGGCAGCGGGTTCTCCGCGGGAATCACCCTGCATACGTATTCAATGACGTTTGCAGGGTTGTAATCGCTTTCAGATCCCCGCCACGGTAGCGCCGGGCCATGCCCGGCGAACGTCACGCGGGGGCATCCATCACTCCAATGGCGTGAACCGAATGGCCTGCCCGCCGCCCGGCGCCAGCATCAGGGTCAGTGCATCGGCGCTGGTCACTTCACGCGTCTGCCGCGTGAACGCGAACGGATTGCTGCGGTAGTCCGCACCGTCGCCATCGCGATAGATTTCCGCGCGGTAGCGCACGCCCGGCTCCAGGAAGCCCAGCGACACCGGCAGCACGCGGCCATGCTCGTCGGTGATGCTGCCCAGGAACCAGTCACGGCTGTTGCGGTCGCGGCGCACGATCGTCACGTAGTCGCCCACTTCACCATCGAGCACGCGGCTCTGCTCCCAGTCCACCGCCACGTCTTCGATGAAGCGGAACGCCTCCCGATGCTGCAGGTAGTGTTCGGGCAGATCGGCGGCCATCTGGATCGGGCTGTACAGCACCACGTACAGCGCCAGCTGACGGGCCAGGGTACTGGGGATGGCCTGGCCGTGGCGGCCCTTCAGGCTGAGGATGCCGGGGGTGTAATCCATCGGTCCGGCCAGCATCCGGGTGAACACCAGATTGACTTCGTGTTCGGGCGGGTTCGGCGGCTGGCCCCAGGCGTTGTACTCCATGCCGCGCGCGCCTTCGCGGGAGATCCAGTTGGGATAGGTGCGGCGCAGGCCGGTGTCCTTGATCGGCTCGTGCGGATTCACCGACAGGTGCCGGCGCGCGGCTTCCTGCACGACATGCAGGTGGTGGCGCGCCATGAACTGGCCGTCGTGCCACTCTCGCCACAGCGGGCCACCCGACGGGTTGCGACGGTCGACCTGGCCGTCGTCGCAGACGTAGCCGGTCTTGAACTGGTCCACGCCCAGCCGCGCATACAGGTCCAGCGCGGCGTCGAGCTGCGCCTCATAGTGTTCGATGGCACAGCCGGTTTCATGGTGGCCGATCAGGTGCACGCCCTTCTTCAGTCCATATGCCGAAAGCGCTTCAATGTCGAAATCGGGCGTGGCGCGAGTGAAGTCGAAGTCGTAGCCATTGCCCACCCACATGCCGTCCCAGCCGGGATTCCAGCCCTCCACCAGGACGCCACGGAAGCCGTGCGCGGCGGCGAAATCGATCACCTTCCTGGTCTTGGCGGTGGTCGCCGCATGCTTCGGTCCGGTCGCCCAGCTTTCGTTGTCCAGGTGCATCGACCACCACACGCCCAGGTACTTGGCCGGCTTCACCCAGCTCACATCGCCCAGTGCATTGGGCTCGTTGAGATTGAGGATCAGGTCGGACTCGACCAGGCCGCCGGCGCTGTCGGCGATCTGCAGCGTGCGCCAGGGCGTGACGAAGGGCAGGGCACGGCGCACCTTCCACCCTTCGGCCGAGGGCGAGAGCTGCGCGCGCAGGCGCTGGCCGTCGGTGCGGCGCAGCCACATGCCGGCGTAGTCCACCAGCGCAGCCTCATGGATCGCAACGTGCAGGCCATCGCGGCTGCGCAGCGTCATCGGCGTGTGCACCAGCGGGATCTCGCGCAGCGGCGTGCGCTGGTAGAGATACTCGTAGTGGATCGGTTCGCCGGCGGGGATCCACCATGCTGTGGAGTCTGCCGCGATGGCGAATTCGGTCAGCTCGTCATCGATGATCGCTTCGCGCAGGTTCGGTTGCTCAGGGAACACATAGCGGAAGCCCAGGCCGTCGTCGTAGACGCGGAACACCACATCCAGCCGGCGCTTGCTGCCGGTGGTTTCGGCCAGCTGCACGGTCAGCTCGTTGAAATGGTTGCGGGTGAGGCGGCGTTCCCCCCACGGCTGTTCCCACGTCTCATCGACGCTGCGTCGTTGCTGCCCGAGCAGGATGAAATCCCGGTCCAGGCGGCCATCGCGCAGTTCGAAGCCAAGCCTGGAATCCTCCACTACGGCTTCACCGAAGCGCTCCACCCGGTAGCGGGCGGCGCCGCCGTCCAGCACCAGGCTGACCTTGAGCACGCCGCCGGGCGATTGGACGCTGGTGATCTGCGGGGCGGCCTGCGCCAGCGTGGCCAGGCCCAGCAGCGCAACGCCCATGATTCGCGCGAACACCGCACGTACAACACTGGATGACATCGGCATTTCCCCTCCCAAGGCGCCGTTGGCAGACCCGGACCATAAGCCAGCCCGGCGGGCGTACTGCCGCGTCGGTGCATGAATACGTATGCAGCTGGACGCAGGCGACAGCCCCGCGTCTACCATGGGCCCAAGGCACCTTGAGGGAGGCGCCGCGCCCGCGCGCCGGTCACGGCTGCGCGGACCTATAAACGGTGCAGAGAGGGAGGGAGGTCGACGGGCGCAAGCCGGTCTGCCGCTTCGATGCTGAAGATCATTTGCCTGACCGCTGCCCTGGGGGCAGCGCTGGGGACGACCGCGCATGCGGCCGACCTGGAATTCGACGGCCGCCATGCGCGTGCCGAAGCGGCTGCCAGGGGCAGCTTCGTGCTGCACACGCCGAACGGCGCTGTGCCGATTGCCGCCGCGCCGATGCGCAGCCAGACCGGAAGCGTGATGTTCGACGCGCTGTTCGCGCTGGCCCAGCAGGAGATGGCGCAGGACCGGGTCGATGCGATCCGCGACCCCGCCTTTGACGAAGGACGGCCGGTGCCATGCGACTGCTTCCAGACCGGCGCCCGCTGGCCCTACGTGTGGACCCGCGATGTCAGCTTCGCCGCCGACCTGGCGTTGGCGCGGCTGGATCCGCAGCGCACGCGTCAGTCGCTTCAGTTCAAGTTGTCGGCTGCCCGTGATGGGCGCACGCCCGGCCTGTTCGTCGCGCAGGATACCGGCTCCGGCGGCAGCTGGCCGATCAGCAGCGACCGCGTGGTGTGGTTCCTGGCCGCACGCCACCTGCTGGATGATCCTGCTTTTGCCGAACAGGTCTGGCAGGCGCTGCAGGGCACGCTGGCGCAGGACCGGGCGATGGTGTTCGACCCGCAGATGGGCCTCTATCGCGGCGAAACCTCGTTCCTCGACTGGCGTGAACAGACGTATCCAGACTGGACCCGGGAGAACGTGCGTTTCATCGGTGATTCCTACGCGCTGTCCACCAACGTCCTGCACTACCAGGCACTGCGCCTGGCAGAGCAGATGGCCGCGCAGCGGGGCGATGATCGCCGTGCGCAGTACAAGGCGTGGGCCGATGAACTGGCGGCACGGATCGATGCGCGCTTCTGGCGCGACGACATGGGCCAGTACATGAGCTACATCGGTGAGGCGGCGCATCCGGTGCCCTACGCCAAGGTCGACCTGCTGGGCCTGTCGCTGGGCATCCTGGCCGACGTGCTGCCCGAGGCGCGGGCGCGCCGCGCGCTGGCGAACTACCCGATGGGGCCGGCCGGCAGCCCGGTGGTGTGGCCACAGGAAGCCCAGCAGCCGATCTACCACAACCGTGCGATCTGGCCGTTCGTCAGTGCGTATTCGCTGCGTGCTGCGCGACAGCTGGACGACGCGCCGCGCATCGCCGCCGAGATCCGCTCGCTGATGCAGGGGGCGGCACTGGCTGGTTCCAACATGGAAAACTACGAGCTGGTCAGCCAGGCCGTGCATGTGGACGAAGGCGCGCTGAGCGGGCCGGTGGTCAATTCAGAGCGCCAGCTGTGGTCGGTGGCCGGCTATCTGGCCATGGTCACCGAAGGCGTGTTCGGCGTGCAGGACGATGGCCGCGTGCAGCCCAAGCTGCCGGCCGCGCTGGTGCCGGAACTGTTCGGCACACATCCCCGTATCACGTTGGAAGCCAACGGCAAGCGCTATGTGCTGGAGCGCCCGCAGAACGTGGGCGATGGCCTGCTGGTGGCCGGCAGAACCACCACGCGTGGCAGCACCACGACGGTGCAGCTGGTCGCCGCCCCGGCAGCAACCGGTTTCGCTGCCACGACTGCGGAGGCCAACGTGCGTGCGCCGGCCACGCCGGTTGCGCCGCAGGCCCTGCGCAAGGGCGCGGGCTGGAACGTTCCGGTGGCAGCCGATCAGGTGCTGTGGAAGGACGGCAAGGCGGTCACCGACAGCAAGGGCGTGGCGCGCATCAGCGACGATGGCCTACAGCATTGCCTCAGCCTGACCCGGCGCGAAGGCACGTTGGAATCGCTGCACAGCCCGATGCTCTGCGTCGGTCCGCAGCAGGTGCTGAAGGGCGAGGAACGCTGGCAGTTCACCTCGGCCAAGGCCGGGCAGGTGCGCCTGCGCCTGCAGTACCGCAACCCGAACGGGCCGATCAACACCGGCGTCACGGCTGCGGTCAAGCAACTGGTGCTGCAGTGCCCGGGCCAGCCATTGCAGCGGCATACGGTTGCGATGCCGCACAGCGTGGCCGTGCAGGACTCGACCTCGGCAACGTTCGCTGTGCCCAAGGGGCCATGCACGGTCGCGCTTGAAGAAGGCGTCAACATGAGCGCGCTGCAGCATTTCGCGCACTACACCGGCGGAAAGGGCGGGCGCGAAGGCGTGCTCAACCAGGCGCAGGTGAAGGCGCTGACGCTGGCGCCGGTCGCCACGGCGGAGGACGCACGATGAACCGCCCTGCCAAACCGCAGCTGTCGTTCTGGCAGATCTGGAACATGTGTTTCGGCTTCCTCGGCATCCAGTTCGGTTTTGCCCTGCAGAACGCCAATGCCAGCCGCATCTTCGAGACGCTTGGCGCGGACATGGAGTCGGTGCCCGGGCTGTGGATCGCCGCACCGTTGACCGGCCTGCTGGTGCAACCGGTGATCGGTTATCTCTCCGACCGCACGTGGACGCGCTGGGGCCGGCGTCGCCCCTTCTTCATGATCGGTGCGGTGCTGACAACGCTGGCCCTGCTGGTGATGCCCAACTCGCCTGCCTTGTGGATCGCGGCGGGCACGTTGTGGGTACTGGATGCTTCGATCAACGTATCGATGGAGCCGTTCCGGGCCTTCGTGGGCGACCAGCTGGCACCGCGCCAGCGACCGGCCGGTTACGCGATGCAGAGCTTCTTCATCGGTGTCGGTGCCATCGTCGCCAGCTTCCTGCCATTCATCCTGGCCCACTTCGGCGTGGCCAACACAGCCGCTGCCGGCGAGGTGCCGGATACGGTGCGCTACGCGTTCTATTTCGGTGCGGCAGTGCTGCTGGCGGCGATCACCTGGACCGTGGTCAGTACCCGCGAGTACTCACCGGCAGAACTGGCGGCGTTCGATGACGCCGAGCCACCGGCGCACCATGCCGCCGCCGCTGTGAGCGGCCCCGCGCCGTGGGCGCAGGTTGCGCTGTGGCTGGGTGCGGGCGTGCTGCTGGCCGCTGTGATCGCCGCGCGCCAGGGCGACAGGATGCTCTATGTGCTGGCGGGTCTCTGCGCGGGCTATGGTGTGCTTCTTGCGCTGGCCCGTACGCTGCCGCAGGCGCACATGCTGGCGGCGATCGTGGGTGATCTGCGGGCGATGCCGGTGACCATGCGCCGGTTGGCCTGGGTGCAGTTCTTCTCGTGGTTTGCGTTGTTTGCGATGTGGATCTACACCACCGCAGCGGTGGCCGGCACGCATTTCGGCTCCACCGACCCGCAGTCGGCGGCGTACAACGAGGGTGCCAACTGGGTCGGTGTGCTGTTCGGCGCCTATAACGGCTTCGCCGCACTGGCCGCCTTGCTGATCCCGCCGATGGTGCGCGCCATCGGCCTGCGCTGGAGCCACCTGGTGAACCTCTGGCTCGGCGGGCTGGGCCTGATCTCGCTGATGTTCATCAAGGATCCCACTTGGCTGCTGCTGTCCATGGTCGGCGTCGGCTTCGCCTGGGCCTCGATCCTGTCGCTGCCGTACGCCCTGCTGTCCGACAGCGTGCCGGCGGCGAAGATGGGCATCTACATGGGCCTGTTCAATTTCTTCATCGTCATTCCGCAGCTGGTCGCCGCCAGCGCGCTGGGCTTCGCACTGCGCGAGTGGCTGGGCGGAAATCCCCTGCACGTGCTGGTGCTGGGTGGAGTGAGTCTGTTCATTGCCGGGCTGTGCGTGCTTCGCGTGCCGGCCCATCAGGAGAGTGCGTGATGCATGTGTATTCCAGAATGTCGCTGGGGCTGTCGCTGGCCCTGCTCGCCACGGCGGTACAGGCCGCATCGCGCCCGGACTACGTGGGCACGCTCGAACCGTTCGCCAGCGATGCCGTGTACTTCGTGGTGACCGATCGTTTCGTCAACGGTGATCCTTCCAACGATCATCGCGATCAGGGGGGCAGCCACCGCACGTTCGACATTCCGGTGCCCTGCCCGGACAAGGTGGACGGCAACATCGGCTACCTCGGCGGCGACTTCAGGGGCGTGCTCGACAACGCCGACTACATCCGTCAGCTCGGCTTCGGTGCGGTGTGGATCACGCCGATCGTCGACAATCCGGATGAGGCGTTCACCGGCAGCAAGCCGATCAGCTGCACCAGCACGCTGACCGACCGCGGCAAGACCGGCTACCACGGTTACTGGGGCATCAACTTCTACAAACTCGACGAGCACCTGCCCAGCAAGGACCTGGACTTTGCAGGCCTGACCAAGGGCCTGCACGGTGCCGGCCTGAAAGTGGTGCTGGACATCGTCGGCAACCACGGCTCGCCGGCCTGGACCATGCCGACACGGCAGCCGCAGTTCGGCCAGATCTTCGACAAGGAGGGAAAGCTGATCGCCGACCACCAGAACCTGCCCCCGCAGAAGCTGGATCCAAAGCACAACCCGCTGCATGCGTTCTACAACACCATCGGTCCGGTCGACAGCAAGGATGGCTCGATCTTCGATGGCAACCTGGCCGAGCTGTCCGACTTCAACCAGAACAACCCGGCGGTGATGGACTACCTCGTCGGCGCGTACCTGCAGTGGACCGCGCAGGGCGTGGACGCACTGCGCATCGATACCATCGGCTGGCTGCCGCACCCGTGGTGGCACGAGTTCGTGAACCGCATCCGTGCCGAGCATCCGAACATGTTCATGTTCGGCGAGGCCTTCGATTACGACGCCAGCAGGATTGCCGAGCACACCTGGCCGCGCAACGCCAACGTGAGCGTGCTCGACTTCCCGCTGCGTGGCGCGCTGGAACAGACCTTCGGTACCGCCGGCAAGGGCTTCGAGACGCTGGCCGAGCCGCTGCACCTGACCGGCGGCCCCTATGCCAATCCGTACGAGCTGATGAGCTTCTACGACAACCACGACATGCCACGCCTGCAGGCCAGCGACAACGGTTTCATCGACGCACACAACTGGCTGTTCACCGCACGTGGCATCCCGGTGGTCTACTACGGCTCGGAAACCGGCTTCATGCGGGGCCGTGCCGAGCATGCCGGCAACCGTGCCTACTTCGGCCAGGCGCGGGTGGATGCCGCACCGCAGAGCCCGATCTTCGCGCCCCTGCGGCGCATCGCCCAGCTGCGCCAGGCCACCCCGGCGCTGCAGCGCGGCCTGCAGGTGAACGAGCGCCTGCGTGGCAATGAGGCGGTGTTCTTCCGTGTGCTGCAGCAGGGGGATGTGGCACAGACCGCATTGGTGCTGTTGAACAAGGGCGACAAGGCGACGGTTTTCCAGGTGGAGCGCTACCTGCAGGCGGGCCGCTGGCGCGACGCGCTGGACGGCGGTTCGTTGCAGGTGGATGCCTCCCTGAAGGCCGAAGTGCCCGCGCATGGCGTGAAGGTGTACGTGCTGGATGCCTCCGTGCAGCAGCCAGCGCTGCAGGCCGAGCTGGACAAGGCGATGACCGACCAGAAGGCTCGGGACCAGCGTCTGGGACGGTGAGGGCGCCGCCGGGCATGGCCCGGCGCTACCGCTCTTGTGGGTGCCAACCTGGGTTGGCATTCCCGCCCTGGTAGGTGCCAACCTGGGTTGGCACGCTCTTCGAGCAGGCTCGACCCTACAATAGGCACCCCTCACGCCGCGCCGTACCGCCATGTCCGACCTCGCCCCGCAGACCCCGATCGAAACCCTGCTGAAGGCGGCGATGGACGGGGCGGTGCCGATCCGCGCCTTCATGGAGGCCTTCGTCGCCTCCGAGGTGCTGCTGCTGACCGGCAGCCTGGTCACCCCCGACGGCAGCGGCTTCGACCCACTGCTGTTCGACAAGCAGGGCACGCTGCACGTGGCCGTGTTCACCGACCCATCGCGGGTGGGCATCTACAGCCAGCAGGCCGAACACCAGATCCGCTGGCTGATGCTGGACGTGCTGCGCCGCGTGCCGGGGGGCTACGGCGTGGTGATCAACCCGGGTACCTCGCTGGGCTTCGAGATTTCGCCCAGCGGCGTCGGCGAGATCCTGAAGGATTTCGCCCAGGGCTGAGGCCACCCGACGGGGCCGTCCACCTGCGGGCCTTGCGGCACCCGGTCCGGTGCCCGCAGGCCGGGTTCACTGCGTAGTCCCGTCCGATCACGTCCGCTGTTTCAGCCGCGCAGCGATGATTCCCGCACCACCAGCTTCACCGGGATGCTCTGGCTCTCCACCGGCTGCCGGCTGATCGAGGCCAGCAGCCGTTCCACCAGCAGTTGCCCGGCCTGCTTGGTGTCCTGCTGCACGGTGGTCAATGCCGGCGATACAGATGCGGCCAGCGGGATGTCATCGAACCCGGTGACCGCCACGTCCTGCGGCACGCGCAGGCCGGCCTCGCGCAATGCACGGATCGCACCGATGGCGATCAGGTCGCTGGCGGCGCAGATCGCATCGATCGGTTCGCCTCGCGCCAGCAGCGCCTGGCAGGCTTCCTGGCCGGACGCTTCGGTGGTGATGGCATCGTGCTGCAGGGCCGGTTCGGCATGCAGCCCGTGATCGCGCAGGGCTGCCACGTGACCGCGATAGCGCTCCTCGAATTCCGGGTAATGGCTGGAGGCGTGGCCGAGGAAGGCAATGCGCCGACAGCCCTGCTGCAGAAGATGGGTGGTGATGTCGTGCCCGCCCTGGAAGTTGTCGCTGCCGATCGACACCCCGGGCTGGCCGGGCAGGGCTGCACCCCAGCGCACGAAGTGGGTGCCCTGTTCGACCAGCCGCTGCAGGCGGTCGCGCGATTCGTGGTAGTCGCCATAGCCCAGCAGGATGATGCCGTCGGCCTTGTTGCTGTCCTCGTAGTCGGCCTGCCAGTCGGTCGACAGCTGCTGGAACGACACCAGCAGATCCTGCCCGTGCAACGCGCAGGCGCGGGTGATCGAACCCAGCATCGAGTGGAAGAACGGGTTGATCAGCGAATCGTCGTTGGTCGGGTCCTCGAAGAACAGCAGGGCCAGCGTGCCGGCATTGCGCAGGCGCAGGCTGGAGGCGTTCTTGTCCACCTTGTAGTTCAGCTCGCGGGCGATGCGCAGGATGCGTTCGCGGGTCTCCGCATTGACCATCGGGCTGCCGCGCAGGGCCCGCGACACCGTCGGCTGGGAGACGCCGGCCAGATGGGCGATGTCCAGGGAGGTGGCTTTGCCTTTGATGGTCATGGGGGAAGCGCGCGAACGAATGAGTAGATGCCCCGGCATGATGCCATGGGGGCGCCATCGCAGCGCCGGCCGTCACTGCGGCCGGCCGCGCCGGGATGTCCGGCCCGGATGGCTAAGTCATTGCCTTACAAGGATTTCAGTAGGATCTTTCGGTGTCATTCGTCGCTTCTGGCCGGGCACGGAGCGGCGGCAGTGCTAAGATGCGGTGTTCTTGCATTCCCCCAAATTCATCGGGGGCGGCCCAGTGTCCTGCACCCCCGGCCGGGGCTGTGCTATCACTGGTCGACTGCCCCTGGACAACGGACGAAGGTACCTATGGCGCGCGGCATCAATAAAGTCATCCTGGTCGGCAATCTCGGCAACGACCCGGACGTGAAGTACACCCAGAGCGGCATGGCGATCACCCGCATCAGCCTGGCCACCACCAGCGTCCGCAAGGACAAGGATGGCAACCAGCAGGAACGCACCGAATGGCACCGCGTGGTGTTCTTCGGCAAGCTCGGTGAGATCGCCGGCGAGTACCTGCGCAAGGGCAGCTCGGTCTACGTCGAAGGCAGCCTGCGTTACGACAAGTACACCGGCCAGGACGGCGTGGAGAAGTACTCCACCGATATCGTCGCCGATGAGATGCAGATGCTGGGCGGCCGCGGTGAAGGCGGTGGCGGTGGTGGCGGCAA
This sequence comes from Stenotrophomonas sp. STEN147, assembly GCF_056757995.1. Taxonomy (NCBI): domain Bacteria; kingdom Pseudomonadati; phylum Pseudomonadota; class Gammaproteobacteria; order Lysobacterales; family Lysobacteraceae; genus Stenotrophomonas; species Stenotrophomonas sp. STEN147. Next base: position 66,489 of record NZ_JBRRCG010000003.1, on the reverse strand, counting down.
CTACGGCGGTGATCGTCCGCAGCGCCAGCAGGCACCGCGCCAGGAGTACGGCGGTGGTGGCGGCCAGCGTGGTGGACAGGGCGGTGGCTATGGCAACCAGGGCGGCAACCAGGGTGGCGGCTACGGCAACCAGGGCGGCAATCAGCGCCCGCAGCCACAGCAGGCGCCGCCGATGGACGACTTCGCTGACGATGATATTCCGTTCTGATCGGACGCGCGTCCGCAGGAAACAGAAAGCCCCGCCGATGCGGGGCTTTTCTTTTTTCCACGGCAGGCCGGCGTTGTGCCGCGCAGCATGGATTTTTCGTGCACCGCGTCTTGCAAAAAAAAGAATTCCTCCCTTATGGTGCAATCGATTGCATTGCTGTGAATCGTTGCGTTTGATACCGGTTGGGAGGCCGGCAGATGGATGTCCATCCATTCGATCGGACCGGCATCGGGGCTTACGCGGCGCGATGCGTTGCGCATGGCGTTCGCTGGCGGCCTTGGCCTGGCTGCGGCAGCCGCGCTGCCCTCGTTCGCCGCCCAGGCCCCACTCAAGGGCAACCTGAAGCATTCCGTCGCCCGCTGGACGTTCCCGCAGCAGTCGGTCGCCCAGCTCTGCCAGACGGTGAAGGATATCGGCTTCGCCGCCATCGATCTGGTGGGACCGGCGGACTGGCCCACACTGAAGGCGCATGGCGTCTACAGCTCCATGTGCAACGGCGCCGAGATCAGCCTGACCAAAGGCTTTGCCGGCCGCCAGTATCACGATGCACTGGTGGAGCGCTACGCGCGGCACATCGATCTGGTGGCCGATGCCGGCTACCGCAACCTCATCTGCTTCTCCGGCAATCGTGACGGCATGGATCCGCGGGAAGGCCTGGAGAATGCCGAAGCCGGGCTGAAGCGCATCCTCGGCCATGCCGAGAAGCGTGGTGTCGTGCTGGTGATGGAGCTGCTGAACTCCAGGGTCGATCATCCCGATTACCTGTGCGATCACTCCGCATGGGGCGTCGAGCTGTGCCAGCGGCTCGGATCGGACAATTTCGGCCTGCTGTACGACATCTATCACATGCAGATCATGGAGGGCGACATCATCGCCACCATCGGCAGGCATCACCGCTTCTTCAAGCACTACCACACCGCAGGTGTGCCAGGCCGGCACGAGATCGGTGACCAGCAGGAACTGCATTATCCGGCCATCTGTCGCGCGATCCGCGACACCGGCTTTGAGGGGTATCTGGCGCAGGAGTTCATGCCTGCGGCACCCGATCCCGTCGGCTCGCTGCGCGAGGCGATCCGCCTCTGCGACGTCTGAAACGATATCCACCCAGGTGAAGTAGACCCATGGCAGACAATCATTACGACGCCATCGTTGTTGGCTCGGGAATCAGTGGCGGTTGGGCGGCGAAGGAACTGACCGAGAAGGGCCTGAAGGTCCTGATGCTGGAACGCGGGCGCAACATCGAGCACGTCAAGGACTACGTCAATGCGATGAAGGAGGCGTGGGATTTCCCGCACCGCAACCGGCCGACACAGGCGATGAAGGCCGCCTTCCCCGTATTGATGCGCGACTACGGCCTGGCCGAGAACCTGGAAGGGATGTGGGCCAATGAGCAGGAGTCACCGTACACCGAGACCAAGCGCTTCGACTGGTTCCGTGGCTACCACGTAGGCGGCCGTTCGCTGATGTGGGGGCGGCAGAGCTACCGCTTCTCCGACCTGGATTTCGAAGCCAACCTCAAGGACGGCATCGCTACTGACTGGCCGATCCGCTACGCCGACATCGCACCCTGGTACGACCATGTGGAGAAGTTCGCCGGCATCGCCGGTACGCGCGAGGGACTGGACGTGCTGCCGGACGGTGAATTTCTGCCGCCGATCCCGCTGAACATCGTCGAGAAGGATGTGGCCGCGCGGATCAGGAAGGCGTTTGGCGGAACGCGGCACATGATCCACTCGCGTACCGCCAACATCACCCAGCCGATGCCCGAGCAGGGGCGCGTGAACTGCCAGTACCGCAACAAGTGCATCCTGGGCTGTCCCTTCGGTGCCTACTTCTCGACCCAGGCGGCGACGCTGCCGGCGGCGATGAAAACGGGCAATCTGACATTGCGGCCCTTCTCGATCGTCAAGGAAGTGCTGTACGACAAGGACCGCAAGCGCGCGCGCGGTGTGGAGGTCGTCGATGCCGAGACCGGGTTGACCTATCAGTACACGGCCAAGGTCATTTTCCTCAACGCATCCTCCTTCAACTCGACCTGGATGCTGATGAACTCGGCCACCGATGTCTGGGAGGGCGGGCTGGGGTCGTCATCCGGCGAGCTGGGGCACAACGTGATGGACCATCATTTTGGTGCCGGTGCCTCCGGCCGGGTCGAGGGTTACGACGACAAGTACTACTTCGGTCGCCGCCCCTGCGGCTTCTACATTCCGCGCTTCCGCAACGTCGCTGCGGACAAGCGCAGCTACCTGCGCGGATTCGGCTACCAGGGCGGTGCCAGCCGCACCGGGTGGTCGCGCGAGATCGCCGAGCTGAACATCGGTGCCGACCTGAAGGAGGCCCTGACCCTGCCGGGCGACTGGCGTATCGGCATGACCGGATTCGGCGAGATGCTGCCGCACCACGACAACACGATCCGCCTGGATCCGCAGCGCAAGGACAAGTGGGGGCTGCCGGTGCTGGCGATGGACGTTTCGATGCGCTCGAACGAACTGGCGATGCGCAAGGACATGGCGGCCGACGCTGCCGAGATGCTGGAGGCAGCCGGCGTCAAGGACGTGGAGATGCACGACAACGACTACGCCCCGGGCAAGGGCATCCATGAAATGGGCACGGCCCGCATGGGCCGCGATCGCAGAAGCTCCGTGCTCAACCAGCACAATCAGGTCTGGGATGCGCCGAATGTCTATGTGACCGATGGCGCCTGCATGACCTCCAGCGCGTGCGTGAATCCATCGCTGACGTACATGGCGCTGACGGCACGGGCCGCCGACCATGCCGTACGCGAACTGAAAGCGGGGAACCTGTGATGGACCGTCGCGAACTCCTGAAGATGATCGTCGCCGCCACCGGCGCGGCCATGGTGGGCCTGCCCGCACTGGCCGCAGGGCAGAGCGCGACGACAGGATCGAAGGCCGCGTTCTCTGCCGCTGACATCAGCATGCTGGACGAGATCGCTGAAACCATCCTGCCGCGAACCACAACGCCGGGCGCGAAGGATGCCGGCGCGGGCCCGTTCATGGCGCTGTTCGTCACCGATTGCTACACCCCCCGACAGCAGGCGATATTCCGCGCCGGCCTGGTCGATATCGACAAGCGTGCCGGTGGCCGCTTCGTGTCGCTCCCCTCGCAGGCCCGCAGCGAACTGTTGCGCACCCTGGATGCGGAAGCCCGGGCGCACGTCGTCGAGGTCACCGAGACCGGTGCCGCGGAAGAGGGGGAGGCTGCGCCGCACTACTTCACGATGATCAAGCAGCTGGTCATCTTCGGCTTCTTCACCTCGAAGGTCGGTGCGACCGAAGTGCTGAAGTACGTTGCGGTGCCGGGTCGCTATGACGGCGATCTTGCCTATACGCCCGGCACGCCGGCGTGGGGGACCAGCTGATGGACCTCCACGCCTCGACCCTTCACCTTGATCCGGAAGCACGATGAACCGACCTCTCCTGACAGTGGCCTGCCTGCTGGGCACCGCACCCGTGTTCGCGCAGGACGGCGGCGACCCTGCGCGCGATCCGGCGAAGACCGAGGTGTGGACGCCCGTTCCCGCGGTCGTGGCGACGCCGCCGGGCCGCGCGCCCTCCGATGCGATCGTGCTGTTCGATGGCAAGGATCTGTCGCGCTGGGAGTCGGAGCAGGGCGGACCCGTGCCCTGGACCGTTGCCGATGGCGCGCTGACCGTGGTGCCCGGCAGCAAGGGCATCCGCACCAGGCAGCGCTTCTGCGATGTCCAGCTGCATGTCGAGTGGCGCACGCCCACCGCGACCGCCGGATTCGACGGCCAGCACCGCGGCAACAGTGGCATCTTCCTGCAGGAGGTGTACGAACTGCAGGTGCTCGACAGCTACAACAACCCGACCTATGCCAACGGCCAGGCCGGATCGATGTACAAGCAGGCCATTCCGTTGGTGAATGCCTCGCGTGCGCCCGGCGAGTGGCAGGCCTACGACATCATCTGGAAGGCCCCGCGCTTCTCGGCAGGCGGCGGGCTCACCTCGCCGGCCCGCATCACCGTGCTGCACAACGGTGTGCTGGTGCAGGACGACACGGTGCTGGCGGGCAAGACCGAGTACATCGGCGCGCCTTCCTACGCGCCACATGCCTGTGCGCCGCTGTACCTGCAGGAGCACGACGCCAGGGTGAGCTACCGCAACATCTGGGTGCGCGAGCTGTAGCGCACCCTCCTGCCTACTTCGCCAGGTAGCTGGCGATGTTGTCGATCTCCTGCTGCGACAGCTGCGGGAAGGGTGGCATCAAGCCGCCGCCCTGCTTGATCTTGTCCTTGATCTGCGCGGGCTGAAGCCGCTTGCTGACGTCGGTGAGCGCAGGGAACGTCGGCGGCACGCCGGCGCGCTCCGCACCGTGGCAGGCCACGCAGTGCGTTGCGTAGAGCTGCGCTCCGGCGGCAGGGTCTTCCTTGCACCACGCCGCAGCGGCCAGCAGGGTGCCGCACAGCGCGACAGTCACTTTCAGAATCGTTTTCAAGCTGGGCTCCTTCGCGGGCTAGCGCTGTGCACCGGCAGGCACGCGGGCAGTCAGGTGTTCACGCAGATAGTCCGCACCGGTGCGGATGACGGTGGCTGGATCGCGGGGCTGGTCGTGCTCGAGGATGTACCACTGCACGCCGGCCGTGGCGGCGGCGGGCAGGATCGCCTTCCAGTCCAGGACGCCCTGGCCCACGGCGGCGAAGCCGCCTTCATCCTCAGCCTGGCCCTTCGGGGCATTGTCCTTGGCGTGCACCGCGAACAGGCGGCCTTTGAATCGGCCCAGCATCACCACCGGGTCATGGCCGGCGCGTGCGACCCAGGCCAGGTCCAGTTCGGTCTGCAGATCGGGGCCGGCCGCGGCGAACAGCAGTTCCAGTCCGGTCGTGCCATTGAAGTCGACCAGCTCAAAGTCGTGGTTGTGATAGGCCAGGCGCATGCCCTTGGCACGGGCCTGCTTCGATAGCTGGCCCAGTTCCTTGCCCAGCGCCGTCCAGCCGGCAGCGTCGGTGGGGCGGTCTTTCTCGGCCAGATAGGGCACCACCAGCGTGGTGTTGCCGATGGCCCGGTTGAAGGCGACCACGCCATCCAGGTCACTGCGCAGATCGGCCAGCTGCGTGTGCGAGGAAATCGCCTTGATCGAATACTTGTCGAGCAGCTGCTTGAGTTCGGCAGCGCTGACATTCTGCGTACCGACTGTTTCCACGGCGCGCACGCCGGCGTCGTGGACGATTTTCAGCTGCTGGTCGAGCGAGCCCGCATCGCGCAATGTGTACATCTGCACCGCGATGGGCGTGTGCACGTCGGTGGCATCGCGCGCGAAGGCGGGCAGGGCAACGAGCAGCAGCAGTGCAAGGCTTGCGGTCCTGCGGATACGGATGTTCATCAGGCAGTCCTCCGGGAATTCAATCGATGGCCGTCCAGGCACGTGACCTGGCGGATGCGATGACACGTGTGACGATCCGCGCCGAGCGCAGTCCGTCATCGAAGGTGGGCAGGCCCTCCGGCTGCTCGCCTGCAATGGCACGGTAGGTGTCGGCGACAAACGCTTCGAAGCAGTTGCCATAGCCCTGCGCGTGTCCGGCCGGCAAGACCGACAATCTGCGTTGTTCGGCGCTGCCGGCACCGGGCCCGCGCACGAAGCTATCCTCGCGCTGGTCGGGCCGGCCGATCCACAGCCGCTCGGCATCTTCCTGGTTGAAGGCCACGCTGGCCCTGGCGCCGTCAATCTCGAACCACAGCCGGTTGTGGCGTCCGGCCGAAACCTGGCTGACCGTCAACGAGGCGAGCGTACCCGCACTCGTGCGCAACATCGCCGTGGCCACATCCTCGCTGGAAACAGCCTGCGTCGTGCCGCCGGCGGCCGGCGTGGTGAAGCTCTGCCCGGTGACCGCGCCGCGCTCGGCGATGACGGTGGCGAACGCGGCACTGACCTCGGCGAAGCGTTCGCCGCTGACCCATTCCACAAGGTCGCACCAGTGCGAGCCGATATCGGCGAATACGCGCGAGGTGCCGCCCAGCGAGGGGTCGACACGCCAGTTGTTGCTGGCCGGATCTAGCAGCCAGTCCTGCAGGTAGCTGCCGTGGATCAGGTGCAGTGGCCCCAGCTCGCCCTGCGCGATGCGTGCGCGTGCCTCGCGGACCACCGGGTGATAGCGGTAGACGAAGGGGACCGTAGCGACCAGACCGGTCCTGGCGGCCAACGCGGCCAATGCCTGGGCGTCGTCCAGGGTGGTGGCCAGTGGCTTCTCGCAGATCACGTGCTTGCCGGCTTCCAGCGCGGCCTGCGCCATGGCGCGGTGCAGATGGTTGGGCGTGCACACATGCACGACCTGCACCTGCGGATCGCTGACCACCTCCTCGATATCGCGGTAGGCATGCGCGACGTTCCACGCCTGCGCCACCTCCTGTGCGCGCTGCGGGGAAGAGGCCGCCACGCCGCGGACCTCGGCCCCGGCCAGCAGTGCCGCGCGGCGATGCACCGCACCGATCATGCCCGTGCCGACGATGGCGATTCCAAGCTTGGACATCCGATGGGTTCCTCAGGGTGCGGTGGGAGCGGGCGCGACAGCGGGGCGGTCGCGGAACAGCAGCAGGAAGGCGATCAGCACCACCAGTGCGACGCCGGCCGGGAACAGCCAGATCTGCTGCCAGTCCGGACCCGCCGCCGTGGTGAAGTGCTCCACCACCGCACCGGACAGGAACGTGCCGATCAGCATGCCTACGCCGTAAGTCGCCAGGGTGATGAAGCCCTGGGCGCTGCTGCGCGCGTCGGGGCCGGCGTGTGCGTCGGTATAGATCTGGCCGGTGACGAAGAAGAAGTCGTAGCAGATGCCGTGCAGCACGATGCCGATCACCAGCAGGGAGAACGCACCGCCCGCATCGCCGAAGGCGAACATGACATAGCGCACCACCCACGCGGCCATGCCCACCGCCAGCATCGTCTTGACCCCCAGGCGGACGAACAGGAACGGCATGGCCAGCATCAGCAGCACTTCCGAGACCTGGCCCAGGGACTGCAGACCGGCCGCACCACGCACGCCCAGGTCGTTGAGATACGGATTGGTGAAGTTGTAGTAGAACGCCAACGGAATGCAGATGGCGATGGAGGCGAGGAAGAACACCAGGTAGGAGCGCGACTTCAGCAGCCGCAGCGAGTCCAGGCCCAGGATCTGCCCCAGTCCCGCATCGCGCTGCCTGGCCAGCGGCGGTGTGTGCGGCAGGGTGAAGGCATACAGACCCAGGGCCAGCGACGCCATCGCCGCCATGCGGAAGGTCAGTTCGAGCCGATGCGCCTGCTCCCAGCCCAGCCAGCCGATCAGCACGCCGGCCACGATCCAGCCGACACTGCCGGCCACGCGCACCAGGGGGAACTGCTTCTCAGGCGACTGCATATGGCGCATCGCCACGCTGTTGGCCAGGGCCAGCGTCGGCATGAAAAGCAGCATGTAACCCATGACACAAGCGAAGAACGTGCTGAAGTCCGTCGCCGTGGATGCGAACCACATCAGCACCGCACCGGCCAGGTGCAGCACCCCGAGAATGCGCTGCGCCGCAAAGTAGCGATCGGCTATCAGGCCGACCAGGAACGGGGCGAGGATGGCACCGATGGACTGGCTGAGGAAGGCGGTGGCCACTTGGCTGGCGCTGGCCTGCAGCGGGCCCTGCACCAGATACGTCCCCAGGGTCACGAACCACGCGCCCCAGATGAAGAACTGCAGGAACATCATCGCGCCCAAGCGCGACATGGCGTGCGTCATGGCTTGCCCTCCCGGGGCGGTAGTGGCTCAGAGTCCCAGCATGCGGCGCAGTGATTCCGGCGGCGTGCCGCTGCCGGCGAAGTCGTCGAAGGCATGTTCGGTCACGCGGATGATGTGGTCACGGACGAAGGCGGCTCCCTCGCGTGCGCCGTCCTCCGGGTGCTTCAGGCAGCACTCCCACTCCACGACCGCCCAGCCCGGGAAATCGTACTGCGCGAACTTGGAGAAGATCGCCTTGAAGTCGATCTGGCCGTCGCCGAGCGAGCGGAAGCGCCCCGGCCGGTCGATCCAGTCCTGGTAACCGCCATAGACGCCGCTGCGCGCGCTGGGCCGGAATTCCGCGTCCTTGACGTGGAAGATGCCGATGCGATCGTGATACCGGTCGATGAAGCCCAGGTAGTCGATCTGCTGCAGCAGCAGGTGGCTGGGGTCGTACAGCATCTTCGCGCGTGGGTGGTGGTCCACCACATCGAGGAAGCGCTCGAAGGTGGCACCGTCGTGCAGATCCTCGCCCGGGTGGATCTCGAAGCACAGGTCCACGCCGCTGGCGTCGAACGCCTCCAGGATGGGACGCCAGCGCCGGCCGAGTTCGGCGAAGGCTTCTTCCACCAGTCCCGGTGGGCGTTGCGGCCAGGGATAGAAGTAGGGCCAGGCCAGCGCGCCGGAGAACGTGGCATGCGCGGTCAATCCCAGGCGTTGGCTGGCGCGGGCGGCCAGCTTCAACTGTTCCACCGCCCAGGCTTGGCGCGCGGCGGGGTTGCCGCGCTTGTCAACCGGCGCGAAGCCGTCGAACAGGCTGTCGTAGGCGGGGTGGACGGCGACCAGCTGTCCCTGCAGATGGGTGGACAGCTCGGTGATCTGCAGGCCATGGTCGGCCAGCATGCCGCTGATGTCGTCGCAGTACGCCTGGCTGCGCGCGGCCTCGGCCAGATCGAACAGATGCGGCGCGTTCGTCGGCACTTGTACGCCACAATAGCCCAGGCCCGCAGCCCAGCCGGCCAGCGTGTCCAGCCGATCAAAAGGAGGTGTTTCGCTGATGAACTGCGCCAGGAACAGCGCCGGACCCTTGAGCGTCTTCAACGTGGTTCGCCCGCGATGCAATCGATTGCATTACCCTAGCAGGGTCTCCCGCAAACCCTGTTGTGCACTGCACAGCGGAAACAAGAACTGACGCCATGGCCACCATCTACGACATCGCCAAGCACGTCGGCGTCTCCGCCGGTACGGTGTCGCGGGCGCTGTCCCGGCCGGACAAGGTGCTGCCGGCGACGCGCACGCGCATCGAACAGGCCGCCGCCGCGCTGGGCTATGTACCCAATACGGTCGCCCGCACGCTGAAGACGCAGCGCAGCGGCAAGATCCTGGTGACCGTGCCGGACATTGCCAACCCGTTCTTCGCACAGATCCTGCAGGGTGCCGAAGACGCGGCCCAGGCCGTCGGCTACGCGGTCCTGCTGGGCGACACCCAGCATCGACCCGACCGCGAGGAGCGCTATGCGCAGATGCTCCGTCGCAACGAGGCCGATGGCCTGATCGTGCTGGGCCATCGCCTGCCACCTACCGCGCGCGCGATCGTCGAGCAGCAGGGCGCCGCCGCGCCGGTGGTCAACGGCTGTGAATTCGACCCCGCGCTGGGCCTCCCCAGTGTCCACATCGACAATGCTGCCGCCGCGCGTGCGGTGATGGAGCACCTGTACGGACTGGGACATGAGCGGATCGCCGTGGTGGGCGGCCCCCCCGACAACCCCCTCCACCGGCAGCGGCTGGAAGGGGCACGGGCGGCGGGCAGGGCGCGCGGCCGACTGCGCCAGTTGAGTGTTGTGCCGGGTGACTTCTCCGTCGAATCCGGCCATGCGGCGGCGACGGCACTGCTGGCCACCGCATCGCCGCCGACCGCGATCTTCTGCTTCAGTGACCAGATGGCGCTGGGAACCCTGGCGGCCTGCAGGGAACTGGGCGTCCGCGTGCCCGAGGAGCTGTCCATCGTTGGTTTCGACGATCTGGCGTCGTCGCGTTACCTCACGCCGCCGTTGACGACCATCCGGCAGCCCATGCGGGAGATCGGCGACCGCGCAGTCAAACTGCTGCTCGCCATCATCGAAGGCCTCGATGTCCCGCTTCAGCAGACGCTGGATTTCAGTCTGATGCTGCGTGGCTCGACAGCGTCGCCCGGGCACAGGTGAAGGCAGCAGGCAGGAACCCCGGCAGGCCTGCGCCTGCCGGGGATGTTTCATTGCCTGTGATCGCAAGCGCTGGCCCCAATTCCATTCATTTCGGTGTCCGGAGCGTTCCACTACCATGGGCCACCCCGCCCGGACTCATGCCATGCAAGACGCCCTCGTTGCCCAGCCCCGGCCTCCCGTTGCAAGGATCGCGGCCTGGTCATTGATGCTGCTGGGGATGTGGCTGGTACTGAAGCTGGGCCTGGTGGTGACGCTGCTGTCGGGCCTGCTGGTGTTCCAGTTGACCCACCTGCTGGCGTCGACAGTGGAGGGGCGCCTGCCGCCCGGGCGCGCGCGTGCGATCGCGGTGATCGTGCTTTCGGCCGTCATCATCGGCGTGCTCGTGCTGGCCGGCATCGGCGTGGCGTCCTTCTTCCGCACCGAAACCGGCGGGCCGGATGCGCTGCTGGCGCGCCTGATGGACATCCTCAACACCTCGCGCCACCAGGTGCCGGCACTGCTGCAGCCCTATATTCCCGAGGACATGCCGGCACTGCGTGCGGCATTGAACGAGTGGGCGGCAGAGCACCAACGGCAACTGGGCGTCGCCGGCACGTCGGCGGTGCAGATCGGCGCGCGCGTGCTGATCGGCATGGTGCTCGGGGCGATGATCGCGCTGTACGACGAGCTTCCGTTGCCGACGATGGGGCCGCTGGCGCAGGAACTGATCGGCCGTACCGGCCGCCTGGCGACCGCATTCCGCCAGGTGGTGTTCGCGCAGGTGAAGATCTCCCTGCTCAATACCGTGTTCACCGCGATTTTCCTGCTGGGGGTGCTGCCGCTGTTCGGCGTGCACCTGCCGCTGTCGAAGACGCTGGTACTGATCACGTTCATCGCCGGCCTGCTGCCCGTGGTGGGCAACATCATCTCCAATACCGTCATCACCATCGTTGCCCTGTCGGTATCGTTCTACGTGGCGGTGGTGGCGCTGCTGTACCTGGTGGTGATCCACAAACTCGAGTACTTCCTCAATGCCCGCATCGTCGGTGGCGAGATCCAGGCGCGTGCGTGGGAACTGCTGCTGTCGATGCTGGTGATGGAAGCCGCCTTCGGCCTGCCGGGGCTGGTCGCTGCGCCGGTGTTCTATGCCTATGTGAAACGGGAACTGGTGGACCAGCGCTGGATCTGACAGTTGCCGGTGCCAGCGGGCGCCACTGCAGCGCCACGGTGGACGCTTGTGGGTGCCGCCAGCCGGCAGCTACAGTGACCGGCACTTCAGGGGAATGGTGAATGGCCCGCAAGGTGTCGCCGATCGGGTTACGGACCTGGGTCTGGATCCTGGCCGGGCTGTTCGTGGTCTGCACGCTGCCCTTGATGGTCATCGCCCTGGTCCAGGGCACGCTGCGCTACACCGCAGCGGAAGACAACCTCGTCAGCCTGCACCGGTTGCGACAGACCTTTGATCTGGCCAATCTGGCCTCGGCCGAGCGCGGGCCTGCCAACAGCCTGCTCGGCAGCGATTGCGCCGACACCGACGAACGCGCGCGGCTGGCGGGAGGGCTGGCACAGGCGCGAAGGCGGGTCGACATGGCGATGACGCAGATGGATGCCGTGATCCTGGCCGGGCCCTCCCTGCCTGACGAGCGCCGCACCCTGTTCGAGGCCCAGCATCAGCTCCGCCAGGCGCGCGCGGCGGTGGACCGGGTCGTGGCAAAGCCCGCAGCCGCGCGGACGGTCGACGACGTGGAGCATGCGATCAACAGCATGTTCATGGTGACCGATCGCCTGCATCGCCTGGGTTCGGCGCAGATCAACGTGCTGGTGGCCACCGGCCTCGAAGCGGCGATTCCGGCGATCCAGGGCCAGATCCTGATGGACCTGCGCGAGCATGGCGGCCGACTGGCGTCGAATGTGATGGCGCCGGTGGCGGTTCCCGGGGCCTGGCGCGTCCGGCAGGTACGCGCGGCGCAGCAGACCGAGGGCCGCCTGCTCGAGCTGTGGCGGCTGGCAGCCAGTCACGAGTCGGTGTTCCGCAGTGATCCTGAGCTTTCCTGGCACTGGGACATGGCACGCCGGCAGTTCTTCGCCGAGTCGCTGCCGATGATCGAACAGCTGATCGAGGAAGGTCGCCGTGGACGGCCTCCGCCGTGGAACACCGCGGAGTTCACGGCGCGCTACGTTCCGACGCTGCAGTCGCTGGAGGCGCTGCGCGACGGCTACCTGAGCGTGTCCATCGAGCGCTTCGAACAGGCGCGGAATCGCGAGGCCACGCGGCTGGCCGTGTTGTGGGCCACCGCATTGGGCACGCTGGCGGTGCTGGGCGTGGCCCTGCGCATCGCCCACCGGCAGATCCTCCGCCCGCTGCTGCAGGCACAGGAACAGGTGGTGCAGATCGCGTCCGACGCGCCGGGCCCCGCGCAGCACGTCACTCATCCATTGGCAGAGATGCAGCGGCTGTTCGACGCGATTGAAGTGCTGCGCGAGACCTCACGTGAGCGTTCCGCACTGACCAGCGAACTGCGCCAGCTGGCCGGCACCGATGCGCTGACCGGGTTGCTCAATCGGCGCGCGCTGGACGAACACGTGCAGCAGCGGCACGCCGCAGGCAACGGCATGGCGGTGGTGATCCTGCTCGACGTCGATCATTTCAAGGCGATCAACGACGGCCATGGCCACGCCGCAGGCGACGAGGTACTGGTGCAGGTTGCGCAGCTGCTGCGCAGGTACCTGCGGCACACCGACAGCATCGCCCGCTACGGTGGCGAGGAGTTCCTTGTGCTGGTGGCGGATGGGGATCTCGGCGCGGGTGGCCGGTTGGCCGAATCGCTGCGCGTCGCACTGCAGCAGTCGGATATCGTGCTGGGCAATGGCAACGTGTTGCGTGTCACTGCCAGTTTCGGTGTGGCCGAGGGCAGTACCGATGCACTGGGCTGGCGTTCCCTGCTGCGTGCTGCCGATGCCGCCATGTATCGGGCCAAGGCACAGGGACGCGACCAGGTACGGATTGCCGGTGCACGCTGAGTGCCACGGCGCTGGCGACGCCGGTCATGGCGGTACATCAGGGGCAGCATGCCCCCTTGCGCCGCACTTCATCTGCATCGCACAGGGCGCGGCCTAGACTTGCAGCCTGACACTGCAGGAGCCCGCCATGTCCGTCGATCCCGCCTTGGCCAGCGCGCAGCCGGCGTCCGTGCTGGCGCGCACCGACGCCGATGCGCCACGCCCTCCGTCGCTGCGGCGCCGCGGTGATGGTCGTGTGGCTGTGCAGTGAGATCGGCCGTGGCGATGCTGGAGATTCCCACGCTGCATACCGCACGGTTGCGCCTGCGCCCACAGCGGCTGGATGATTTCGACACCTATGCGAGCTTTCTTGCATCGCCCCGTGCGCGCGGCATGGGCGGTCCATTTGGTGAGGTCGCGGCCTGGGGACAGTTCTGTCACGACCTGGCCAGCTGGCCCTTGTTCGGCCACGGCGCGCTGATGATCGAACGGAGCGACAGCGGCGCCTGCATTGGACAGGTCGGCATCAATCACGGCCCGTTGTTTCCGGAAAAGGAACTGGGCTGGCTGTTGTACGACGGCCACGAAGGGCAGGGCTTCGCCAGCGAGGCCGCGGCGGCCCTGCGCGACTGGGCGTTCACATCGCTGCAGTTGCCGACGCTGGTGAGCTACATTGCGCCGGACAACCTCGCGTCGCAGGCCGTGGCCCGGCGGCTGGGCGGGGTGCTGGATGCGGACGCGGTGCGCGTCGATCCGGACGATCTGGTGTTCCGCTACGCGCGTTGAGTTCGAACAGTAAACCCCTCGGCAGTTTGCGGAACACGGCAACGGCGTTTCATCCCGCCTTTTATGGACTCAGCGAAGCGAGGCTTCACCGGTCCAGGCACCGGGAACCGCCAGTTCGGGCGCGAGCGCATGTTCGACTGCGCGCCGCAGCAGTGCAGGGGCGATGTAATGCCGGTGCACGCCATCGATCAACGCCATGTAGACACGCCCGAAGAGGTTGCGGATCTGCACACGCGTGCCAAGGCTGATATCGATGCGGCCGTCGGTATGCCGCTGCACGCGGACACTGCTGCGGAAGCGCAGGTGGCGATCGTCGGCGCCCAGCAGTACTTCGGCATAGCGGCCATGTGCATCGACCTGTGAATCCAACACGGGATAGCGGCCCGCAAAGAGCTGCGTGTGATCGCTGCATGCCAGCGACGAGACCGGGCAGCCCAGCCGCGCGGTGCGCAGCCCCAAGGGAGCCACCAGCCAGTTGCGCACCGCCATCAGCTGGCTGACGCCGCCCGGTGGGTTGCACAGGAAGCCTTCCAGCACGTTTGCCAGCAACTGCGAAACAGGTGGCTGCTGCAACTGAGCACCGTCCAGCCGGAGCACCGTCAGATCATGGTAGTTGCTGGACTGCAGTGCTTTGCCCAGCAGTCCGTCATCGCTGGGCGCGCGGGACTCGATGGTAAATGGAAGGGGGGCACGTTCGACGAAGCCACGCAGTGGACGCAGATTGATCCGTCGCAGAGGGCCGAGCAACGCCCGGGTACGGGCGCACAGGGACGCGCACAGGCTGGGAGGTCCGGCCTGCAGCGAGAGACGCAGCAGCGGGGTGGCCGCCAACGTGGCCATGGTGGGCCAGTGCACCTCGGGAAGCACCTCAGTCAAGCTGGGAATATCAGCACCGTTGCGTTGCACCTGCGCTCTTGTTTCAGCGCTCATCGCACCGGCCAGTTCGTTGCTGTGGCAAGACAGTGCGAACAGGGCAGGGTGGCCAGGATGGTTCGATACAAACTGGTGCCAGGTACCTCCGCCAAATCGAACGGTGAAAAGGCAGTCCGGTGGGATCTGGACGCGACGCAGCGAGCGCGGGAGCGCGACGGGATCGATTGCGAGCTGTGCATCGGAGGCCATCGCGAAACGCAGCTCAGCGCCTGCGCTGCCGGCGATGGCGGTGAACATGCGTGGGCCGGCGTGGCGATGGAACGGATGTCCGCCTTCGCCGACCATGAAACTGTACAGCGAGGACGCATCGCCGTACTGCAGATGCATGCCACCGAGCCGTGCAGAGGGCTCATCGAGTGCATCGATGAAGGCGGGGTGGTGGCGCTGACGCTGGCTGGCATCAGCCACCAGCGCGTCGCCGGCACCGATGCCGAGCTGTGCGATCAGTGTGACTTCAACGGGGCCGCCGCCCTCCTGAGCCGCAAGCTGTACACCTGGAAACGAGCGGCTGTCGTGGGTCGGTCCAGGCATCGGGCGGCTCCTCAGGGGGCGGGTGACTTGCGGCGTGCGCGCGCTTCGCGCTTGAGTGGGCCGCCCACCGGGCAGACTTCGGCAGCCCACGAGAACAAGGTGTTGGCAAGCCGGTCGGGCACCTGTCGGAAGTACACGTACTGGCCACGCTTCTCGCGTTCGATCAGACCTGCCTCTTCAAGGATGCGCAGATGGTTGGACAGTGCCGGCTTGCTGAAATCGAAGCGCTCGGACAGTTCGCCCGCACTGAGTTCACCGGCGCTGAGATAGGCCAGGACCTGCCGCCGGGCGGTTGAGGCGAGCGCTTCGAAGATGCGATCCATGAGAATGTGATTAACTAATTAGTTAATTAATAATCAAATCGTCACTGGGGTGTCAAGTGCGGAGGCGGGTTCGAAGCTCGCGTGCAACAGCGCCGACGTTCAGCCTTTCACTTCGAGATGTGGTATATCGTTTATCGATAAATCCACCCCGGGGCGGCAGGGCCACCCCAATACCGGAGGCCGCTTGACCGCTCGTCCCGCCCGCGCCAGACCCGCGCGAGGCTTGTTCACCCTGGCCCAGACCGCCGTGCAGGCCGTGCGGGCCATGTGCTGGCTGGGCATCCTGGCCGCACTGCTGGCCGTGCCGCTGGTCGCCTACGACCGCCGCTGGCTGCTGGATGCCGTGCATGATGCACGTACTGCCGCCGCCCACGGAGGCGATCTGTTCCTGCACTTCTGCATCGGCCTGGGCACCATCGTTGCCCTGCTGGTGCTGTGCCTGGTGTTCCTCCGACACCTCGCGCGGATGCTGAGGTCCGCTGCCCGCGAACGCCCCTTCACCCATGCCAATGCCCGGCGCCTGCAGCGCATGGCCTGGTTGATGCTGGCGATGGAACTGCTGTCGATCGTGATCGGCCTCTACGCTGCCTGGATGGGGCCTGATTTCGCCTGGATGGAGGTGGGCGGAGGCATGTCCATCACCGGTCTGGTCGCGGTACTGATGCTGTTCGTGCTGGCGCGCGTGTTCGCGGTCGGCGCGGCGATGCGCGACGACCTGGATGGCCTGATCTGATGGACCTGACCTGATGGCCGTAGTGATCACGTTGGACCGCATGCTGCAGGCGCGTGGCATGACCCTGTCCGAGCTGGCGGGGCGCATCGACATCACGCTGGCCAATCTGTCCATCCTGAAAACCGGCAAGGCCCGCGCCATCCGCTTTTCCACGCTGGATGCCATCTGCCGGGAGCTGCAATGCACACCCGGCGACCTGCTCGGCTACGACCCGACGCAGGCGCACGATGGCGGCTGAAGCTTTTGTTTTTCCCCCTGACCTACTGACGAAACGGACCCGAAATGGAATGGTTGGCTGACCCCTCGATATGGATGGGACTTGCAACCCTGGTAGTGCTCGAGATCGTGCTCGGCATCGACAACCTGGTGTTCATCGCGATCCTTGCCGACAAACTGCCGCCGCACCAGCGCGACCGTGCGCGGGTGATCGGCCTGACGCTGGCGCTGCTGATGCGGCTGGTGCTGCTGGCCGCGCTGGCGTGGATCATGAAGCTGACCGAGCCGCTGGTCACGCTGTTCGGTCACAGCTTCTCCGGACGCGACCTGATCCTGTTGGGCGGTGGCCTGTTCCTGCTGTTCAAGGGCACCATGGAGCTGCATGAGCGGCTGGAGGGCCGCAGTCACCAGGAAGACGGCAAGAAGGTCTACGCCAGTTTTGCCATGGTGGTGGCACAGATCGTAGTGCTGGACGCCGTGTTCTCGCTGGACTCGGTGATCACTGCCGTGGGCATGGTCGACAACCTGGGCGTGATGTATGCCGCGGTGACCATCGCGATGGCACTGATGCTGGTGGCCAGCAAGCCGCTGACCCGCTTCGTCAACAAGCATCCCACGGTGGTGGTGCTGTGCCTGGGCTTCCTGTTGATGATCGGCTTCAGCCTGGTCGCCGAGGGGCTGGGTTACAAGATTCCAAAGGGCTACCTGTACGCGGCGATCGCGTTCTCGATCCTGGTGGAAGCCTTCAACCAGTGGGTGCGCTTCAACCGCGAGCGCAACGAGCGTCGCCAGCCGTTCCGTCAGCGTACTGCCGATGCCGTGCTGCGCCTGCTGGGCGCCCGTCCGGCCAATGGCCACGATGATGTCAGCGAAGAAGACCACGGTGATCCGGAGGAACGCCTGCAGCCGGCCGAGCACGAGATGATCCGCAGCGTGCTGGGCCTGGCTGACCGGCCTGTGTCCAGTGTGATGACCGTGCGCGCCGACGTGCAGTGGATCGATCTGGCGCGCGGCCAGGACGACGTGGTGGCGCGCCTGGTGGCGTCGCCGCACACGCGCCTGCTCGTGGGCGAGGGTGATCTGGACAGCCTGCGTGGTGTGGTGCAGAGCCGCGACCTGCTGGCCGACCTGCTGCAGGGCAGGCCGCTGCAGCTGGAAGCCAACCTGCGCCAGCCGCAGTACGTGCTGTCCAGCGCCAGCGCGTTGCAGGCGCTTGAACTGATCCGCCTGCACCCGGTACCGCTGGCGGTAGCGGTGGACGAGTACGGCAGTGTGGAAGGCCTGGTGACCGCCAATGACCTGCTGGCGGCGATCGCGGGCGATCTGGTCGATACCCAGGACGAGCGTTACGGCGTAGTGGCGCTGGACGAGGGCCAATGGGAGGCCGACGGCGCGTTGACGCTGGATGACCTGCAACGGCTGGCCGGCGTGTCGCTGCCCCGCAGTGCCGACTACATGACCATCTCCGGCCTGGTGCTGGACCAGCTTGGCCGCCTGCCGGATGTGGGCGATGCGGTCGAAGTAGCGGATGCCCGCATCACCGTACTGGCCATGGAGAAGCGGCGCATTGTCCGCCTGCGGGTGGAGCGCCTCGGGCTTCCGTAGCGTCGAGCGTGCTCGACTGCGAACTGAGCAGCCGGGCATGGCCCGGCTCTACACAACGCTGTCCGCAGCCGTCACCATGGCGGGCTCTTGTCTTCGTCCAGGAACGTCGCAGTGCTGAGTACGATTGGTTTGCTGATGGGCGTGTATGTGGCCCTTCGCCTGTTCTGGCCGCTGCGCCTGCCCGTGTGGTTGAAGGCAGTGCTGTCCCTGCTGCTGGTAGCCATCGCCGTCCAGCTGCGGATCGTGGCCACGTTCTGGGGCACGATGGCCTCGCCGGAAATCCCCAAGCTGGCCATCGCCGTGCTCGCCACCGGCTCCACTGCAGTACTGCTGCTGGCACTGGTGATGCTGGTAATGGACGTGGGCCTGCTTGGCGCGTGGGTTCTGCGCAGGCCCCGTGTGACCGCAGCGCTGCGCGCGCCGTGGCTGCGCCCGGGCGCAGGCCTGCTGGCTCTGCTGGTCAGTGCCTGGGGCGTGAGCCAGGGCATGGCGGTGCCCAAGACCCGACAGATCGAGGTGGCCATTGCCGGCCTGCCTGCCGCGTTCGAGGGTTACCGCGTACTGCAGCTTACCGACATCCACGCCAGCCGCCTGCTGACCGGCGACTGGGTGCGTCAGGTCGTGGCCGAAAGCAATGCCCTGGCGCCCGACCTGGTCGTCATCACCGGCGACCTGATCGATGGCACCGTGCAGGCACGGCGCAATGACTTCCGGCCCCTGGGTGAACTGAGGGCGCCGGACGGGGTGATCGCCATCACTGGCAATCACGAGTACTACGCCCAGTACAGCGAATGGATGCAGGCGTTCCGTGCGCTGCACATGCAGGTGCTGGAGAACAGCCACGTGCAGGTGCGGCGGGGGGATGCAGCGCTGACGATCGCCGGTGTCACCGATCCGGTGGCCGCGCGCTATGGCCTGCCGTTGCCCGACCTGCAGGCGGCGCTGGCGGGCGCGGATCCGGCCAACCCGGTAATCCTGCTCGACCACCGCCCACGCAATGCGAAGGACGCGGCCGCACGCGGGGTCAAGCTGCAGCTGTCCGGCCATACCCATGGCGGCCAGATCCTCGGCATGGACCAGCTGGTGAGGCGTGCCAACGGCGGTTTCGTCTCCGGACGGTACCGCGTCGATGACATGACGCTGTATGTGAGCAACGGTGCGGGACTGTGGGCCGGCTTCCCGGCACGCATCGGCGTGCCCTCGGAGATCACCCTGATCACCCTGCGCCGCGCACCCTGAGCCGTCTGCGGTCCGCGCCCGTCGTGCAGCGGGTCCACTGTGCCGTCACCCGCGTGGTGGCACCCTGCGCACGGACCGCAGACAGGGAAACGACGGTGGCGAAGGCGAACAGGCGATGAGTGCGACACAGCAGCGCTCGATGTGGGTCGCCGGCCTGTCCACCGTGGTGGAGTGGTACGACTTCACCCTGTACCTCTATTTCGCCACGGTGCTGTCGCGGGTGTTTTTCGGCGGCGGCGAACAGGCGATGCTGGTCACCCTTGCGGGATTTGCCGTGTCCTACCTGATGCGCCCACTCGGCGCGCTGTGCTTCGGTCACCTCGGCGACCGCTTGGGGCGGCGCTGGATGCTGCTGGCCTCGATGGCGCTGATGGCTGCAGCCATGCTGGCCACCGCGCTGCTGCCTACCGCCGCGACGGCGGGCACGACGGCGGGTGTGCTGCTGCTGGTGCTGCGGTGCGTGATGGCATTCTCGGTGGGCGGTGAATACACGGGCGTAGTCGCCTATCTGCTGGAAAGCGCTCCGGCACGCCGGCGTGGACTGGTGACCTCGTTGGCCTCGGCGGCCAGCGAAGTGGGCGCGCTGCTGGCGGTGGCGATCTCCGCACTGACGGTCGCGCTGCTGCCGCAGGTACAACTGGACAGCTGGGGATGGCGCATTCCGTTCTTCGTCGGTGCTGCACTGGCGCTGGTCATCCTGATCGCGCGTTCGGGCATGCATGAATCGCCGGAGTTCGAGCGGCAGCGTCGCGAGGGCAGCATTCCTGCCACGCCGCTGCGCCACGTGCTGCGCCACCATCCGCAGGCGGTAGCGCGCACCTTCGCCATTTCCGCGCTGGGCTCGATCACCTACTACGTCGGCATCACCTATGTGCCCGCGTTCCTGCACGCGCAGGGGCACGACGAGGGCGATGCCCTGTGGCTGTCGACGATCGCGGCGGTGGCCGTGATCGCCATCACTCCCTTGTGCGGTGCGTTGTCGGATCGCTTCGGCCGGCGCCCGCTGCTGTTGGGCCTGACGGTACTGGCGGCGTTGCTGCCGCTGTCGTTGTTCGGCTGGATGGCGCATACCACGCCGCTGGGGATCGCCGTGGCGGCGGTGCTGCTGGCCTGCGTGGCCGGTGGCGTGAGCGCGGTCGCGGCACCGGCCACGGCCGAGCAGTTTCCGGGCGAGGGCCGGGTAAGCGGGCTGGCACTGGGCGTGACCATGGCCACGGCGGTCTTCGGCGGGGCGACACCGTGGCTGGCGCAGTGGTGGGTGGAGCGCAGCGGCTGGGCGGCGGCACCGGGCGCGATGATCGCGCTGGTCGCATTGCTGGTGTTGCCGGTGCTGTGGACGCTGCCGGAAACGGCATCGACGCGGAAGAGCCGCCCTGGCAAGCAGGGCGGATCCTAGCCGGTCACACCTTCAGCGTCTGCTCGATGTCGGCCAGCACGGCGGCGGCATCCACGCCAATGGCAATCGACTGCACCACGTGGCCGTCCCATACGCTGGGGCCGAATGCCAGGCCTTCAGGCTTGGGAATGGTCATGCCACGGGCGACGCCGTCGGTGGCCACGCGCACGCTTGCGCGCTCGAAGCGGAACAGCTCCGGGCGGGTGAGCGCGATGCAGGCGCAGCAATCGTGCACCACCATGCCCTTGTGGCCGGCCTGCAGGTAGAAGTCCACGTAGTCCTGCGACAGCGCACGCACCAGTTCGGCATCGGCGCCCCCGACCGCAGCCAGTTTGTCCAGGCCGTCACGGTCCATCTCGACGCGGGTGGTGACATCCAGGCCGATCGCGGTGACCGGCCACTGTGCGGTGAACACCACGTCGGCGGCTTCCGCATCGCCCCAGATATTGGCCTCGGCGGCCGGGGTGATGTTGCCGTTGACGTGGAAGGCGCCCCCCATGATGACCACGCCACGCACCAGGCCGGCGATCTCCGGTGCCTGCTGCAGGGCCAGGGCCAGGTTGGTCATGCGGCCGACCGCGACCAGCGTGACCTCGCCGGGATGGGCCCGCACCAGATCGATGATCAGCTGGTGCGCAGGACGGGCGTCGGCGGTCACGTCCAGCTGGGCAGGTACCGGGTGATTGCCCAGGCCATTGTGGCCGTGGATGTGCACCGGCCAGGCTTCCGGCGTGGCATCGGGCTGCAGGGGGCCCGCGGCGCCACGCGCGACCGGCGCAGTCAGCGCCCAGGCCTGCTTCAGGTACAGCGCGTTGTGGGTGGTGGACTCCACCGAGGCGTTGCCGAAGGTGGTGGTAACGCCGATCAGGTCGATCTGCGGATGCTTGTGCAGGTACAGCAGGGCCAGGGCGTCGTCGACGCCCGGGTCGGTATCGAAAATGACTTTCAGCATGTTGTTGTTCTTCTTCTTCCGTGTGGTGCGGGGGGCCCCGGCGGCCAGGAGGCGGGCCGGCGCGCGCTACATTGTCCCATCTTCATGACAGGCAGGGCCATTGGCGGGGCGGCGGGCCACGCCCGGCGGGGCGACAGCTCGCTCAGGCGCCGCCTTCGGTCGGCAGCGGCGCCGGTACGTTCAGCAGGCCCCCGGCCGCCACGTAGGCGGCCAGCGCCTGGCCCTGGCTGAGCAGGTGCCGTTCCATCGTGCGCTCTGCCGCGTCGGCATCACGGCGACGGAAGCACTCCATCAGCTCGCGGTGCTCGGCCAGCGACTGTGCCGTGCGTCCGGGCGTCAGCAGCTGCCGGCCGCGATGCATCTTCAGGATGCGGTGCAGGTCGTGGGTGATGCGGATCAGCCACGGATTGCCGGCATAGTGCTGCACGGTTTCGTGGATGAGGTAGTTGTTGCGGTAATACTCGGCGATGTTGCCGTCAGCCGCCGCCGCTTCCATCGCGGCATGCAGGGATTCCAGCTGGGCCACGCCCGCATCATCGATATGCCTGACCGCTTCATGCGCGCAGCGGCCCTCCAGCATGGCCATCACCGGGAACAGCTGGTTGAGGTCCTCCAGCGTCAGCCGGGTTACCCGGCTGCCGCGCCCGGCGTCGATCTGCACCAGGCCTTCGGCCGCCAGCAGCTTCAGCGCCTCGCGCAGCGGGGTGCGGCTGATGCCCAGTTCACTGCACAGCGCAGGCTCGTCGATCCATTCGCCGGGGGGCAGGCGATAGTCATAGATGCGCTCGCGCACATGTTCGGCGACCTCCTCGTACAGGGGCGCGCGCTTCTTCGGGGACCGTGGAGCAGGGGCGATGGCCATTGGCAGAGTGTACCCGCTGGCGGTCGTGCCGGCCGTCAGCCGGCACGACCGGTCATCGCCTACATCCAGCCCGGCACCACGAACACCAGCCAGGCCAGCAGCGGCCCCAGTGCCACCACCAGGCCGCTATAGACCAGGAAGCGGCGGAACAGCGTCTCGCGTTCTTCCTTCGCCGCCGATGCCACGACCAGTGCACCGTTGGTGGAGAAGGGACTGACATCGACGATGGTGGACGACACCGCCAGTGCGCAGATCACGCCGGCTGCACCCAGGTGCCCCTGCATCAGGAACGGCACCGCCAGTGGAATCGTTGCGCCGAGCACCGCCGCGGACGATGCGAATGCGGAGACGATACCGCCGACGTAGCACACCAGCAGAGCGCCCAGCAGCGGAATGCCGATGTTGGACACCCCGTTGCCGATGAAGTCGACCGCGCCCGCATGCTCCAGCACGCCGATATAGGTCACCACGCCACAGATCAACAGAACGGTCGACCAGCTGATGCCATCCACCGCACCTTTCTGGCTCTGCGGCGAGAGCAGTGCCAGCGCCACTGCGACGGTGATCGACACCAGGCCGACGTTGAGGTTGTAGATCAGTGCCGCCACGCCCAGGCCGAGCAGGCCGACCAGGGTGAACAACCGCTCCCGGGTCAGACCCACTGCATCCAGCGCCGCCGGATCGTTGCTCAGGGTGCCGCCGCCGGCCGCCACCAGCGCGCCATGGCCTTCGATGGCGAACTGCCGCGACGACGCCTGCGGACCACCGGCCATTGCCGGTTCCGCACCGCCCGCGGTGATCGAGCCACGTCGCATCAGCGCGATGCCGCCGAAGGCGAGGAAGCAGATGATCGCCATCATGAAGTTGAAGCCGAGGCTGGTCAGGAACACCGCCATCTCGGTGACCTCCAGCCCGGCCTTCTGCACCACGCCATTGGTGATGCTGCCGTACACGCTGATCGGCGAGAAGCCGCCGGCCTGCGCACCGTGGATGACCAGCAGGCCCATCATCAACGGGTTGATGTTGTACTGCTTGGCGAAGCGCAGCGCGACCGGACCGATGATCGCCACCGCTGCCGGGCCGAGGGCGCCGAAGGCGGTCAGCACCGCGGTGACCACGAACATCACCCACGGAATGGCCACGATGTGGCCGCGCACCGCGCGTACCGCCCAGTGCACCAGCAGGTCGATGGTGCCGTTCTTCTGCGCGATGGCGAACAGGTAGGTGATGCCGACCAGGGTCAGGAACAGATCGCCGGGAAAGCCGGCAAGGACTTCCTTGCCCCCCATGCCGACCCAGACACCACCGATGATGAAGGCCAGTGCGAAGGCCACTGCGCCCATGTTGATCGGCAGTGCGGTGGCGACGATGAACATGATCACCAGACCGATGATCGTTGCGATTTGTGGACTCATGCGCCCTCCCAGACACGTGGCTCACGTACAGCGCGGATGGAGACCCGCCATCCCCGGGGTAAGGCGACGTACTGCAGTGTTGCGTGATACGTACTGCTCGAACCCGTTACTGCAGGCGCTGCAGCGCACTGCGGACCCATGCCGCAGCGCCATGCAGGCTCTGGAACTCTTCCACCGCGCGGAACTCGCAGCAGGGATAGGACGGCGCGACCATGCGTGCGAGCGCATTGCCCGGGCCCAGCTGCAGGAACACCCGCGCGCCGCGCTCGAAGGCCTGCCGCATCACCTGTGCCCACTCGATGGTCTGTGCCAGCTGTGCCGACAGGCTGTGCACCGCCGTTGCGGCATCGCGCACGGGCCGTGCATCGACGCCCGCCAGCAGCGGCAGGCGGGGTGCCCGCATGCCCGAGCGCTCCAGCGCGGCGGCGAAGGGCGCCACCGCAGCCGCCAGCAGGGGCGTGTGGGCAGCGACGTGGACCGGCAACGGACGCACCTGCGCACCGAGCGCGTGCGCCGCATCGGCCAGCGGCTGCAGGGTGTGCCGGATGCCTCCCACAATGAAGTGATCCTCGCCGTTGACGATGGCGATGTGGGTACCCTGCGCATCGCACAGCGCTTGCAACGTCGTACGATCCAGGCCCAGCACCGCCAGCATGCCGGCGCCTGCCGCGCTGGCACCGTCCATCAGATGCGCGCGCTGTGCCGACAGGGCCAGGCAGCTGCCAGCGTCGAAGGTGCCGGCAATGGCATGCGCCGCCAGTTCGCCGATGCTGTAGCCGGCCACCACGGTCGGCACCGGCAATGCATCGCGCAGGGCGTGCCACTGCGCCAGACTGGCCGCGCACAGCAGCGGTTGTGCCTGCGCATTGTCGAACCGGTCCTCGGCCGCAGCAGCGGTGAACACGTCGCGCTGCAGCACCTCGCTGGCGGCGAGCAGCACGCCATGCGCGGCGTTGTTGCCGCGCACGTGATCGAACATCGCAGCATGCTGGGCACCTTGTCCCGGACAGAGCAGGGCCAGCATCACGCTTGCTCCTGCAACAGCAGGAAGACGCTGCAGGCCAGCAGATCGGCGCTGCCACCCGGGCTGAGCCGGCGTGCGACGAAGGCATCGCCGATGTCCTGCAGGCGGGGTCGCCAGCCGGCGGCAAAGGCACCGCCGGCGTCGAGGAATCCGCGTGCCTGCTGCTGGGCCCAGCGCAATCCGGCAACACCGCCCCGATGCAGCAGGTTCAGATCCTCGACCTCTGCGACCAGATGCATCAGGGTGTGGGCCAGCGCAGCTTCGCGTGGCAGCCCTGCGCCAAGCGCATGGCGCAGTGCCGGCAGGGCCAGCCCACGCAGCAGGGGATATCCAGCGGCCGCCTGCTCGCGCACGCCGGGCACGCCGTGACGGGCGCGCGCGCGCTGCCCCGGACTGTTCACATCCAGGGGCGAGGTGGCGAAGGCGTCCGCCCATTGGCAGACCGCCTGGCATACCTGTTCACCTGTCGCGGCTCGGCCCAGACGCGTGCGGCACGAAGCCGATGCTGCCACCAGCAAGCCCAGGCTGAAGATCGCGCCGCGGTGGGTGTTGACGCCGCCGGTGGCGCGCAGCATCGCCGCTTCGGCGGCCAGGCCGTGGCCGCGCAGCCGATGGAACGGCGCTTCGGCGGCGCCATCGCGGGCAACCGCAGTGAAATAGTGGCGCAGGGCAAACAGGCTGCGCAGGAACGTACCGGCATCCATGTCGTCATGGCTGCCGCTGTCGAACGGCGTGACCAGGCCGGGCTTGGGCGCACAGGCAAGTTCGGCATGCAGCGCGGCGATCGCCAGGCGGCCGAGGCGTGCACTGTCGGGCGCGGTGCTGCGGCCGGCAAGGCGCGGCGCGACGGCGTTCATGCGGCCACCCCGGTGTCGTCGAAAAGACGGCGGCGTGCTTCCAGGGCTGCACCGTCAAGGCGTTTGACCAGCAGTTGACGGCTGCTGCCGGCGTACTCGCGCCAGTTCACCGCAGCGCCGCGGGCCAGGCACAGCTCGCCGTCGACCCGCTGCGGATGCTGCGCTTCCCACGCCCGCAGCCGAGTCACCAGCGCATCAGCCCGCGCCGCATCCGGGACCTCCCAGAGCAGGTCGATATCGGAATGGTCATGCACATAGGGCAGGCCAGTGACGTGCTGCCAGGCGAATGCGCCGAACACACGGGCCGGCGCGAGCGTGGCGAGAGCGTGCAACGGTGCCTGCCAGGCGGGGCATACGGCTGCCGCCAGGATGTCGCTCAGTGCCGGCGGCGCCTGCCGACGCTGTACATCCTGCAGCGGCACCCGCAGTGCAAGCCGCTGTTTGCCTTCGCCCGGTGGCAACGGCACACCCAGCCGCAGGCGGGAATCGGGGTCGTCTGCCGCGCGTCGCGCAACCATTGCCGGCAATCCCTGCGCGAACCATGCGGCGAGCCGCGGTTCCTGCGCAGCCACATCGGCCCGCCAGTCGGCGTGGGCCGACAACCAGACCAGCGTGTGGCGGGCCAGACGCTCAGGCATCGCCGTTGGCCACCGCGCCCGCGACGGCAGCCGCCTGCAGGCGGCCCCCCCGTTCGGCACCCAGTGCGGCACGGTGGTCGCCGTCGGCCGGCGCGCGCAGGGCATCCAGCAAGGCCTGCGCCAGCTCGCCCGACCACAGCGACCGCACCGCACCCATCGCCACGTAGTTTTCCACCCCGGGTGCGAACACCGGCGAGGTCAGGCTCAGCGCCTGCAGCTTTTCCAGCGGTTGCTTGGTCACGCGAGCCATCGCCCGCAGATCCATCACCCGGACCTGGGCATCCGGCAGCGCATGGATGGTGTCCGCCATCAGGCCGAACGAGAGGAAGCCACCGCTGACCGACTCGCCATGGACCAGGGTCACCAGCCGTGCGCCGCGTCGTCGCGCCACGTCCAGGCATTGCGCAAGGTGGGCGAAGTAACCGTTGATGCCGAGCAGTTCGTCGCGGCGCGACAGGCGCTGGCCTGCGGTATCCACCAGCATCACGATCGGTCGCTGCGGATGTGCGGCAGTGCTGGCCAGTACCGTTGCCGCCAGCACCAGCGCATGATCGACACCGACTTCCAGCTTGTCAGTGGTGCCGATGACCGTGACCTCGCCATCTTCGGTACTGGCGCTTCCGGTCAGCACGGAATCGTGCACGGTCACGGCGTGGCCGCGCGGGAACAGCGCGTCAAGCAGGGGCTGCAGCGGCGCGGTCATGGCAGTTTCCTGTGGGCGGTGGCGGCGAGGAACGCGTCGGTGTCCAGCAGCGGCAGGCGCTCGGGATCGTCGATTCCCTGGCGTGCCCAGATCTCCAGACCATCGCGGCAGTCCCCCCAGGCCTCTGCCCGGGCCTGCAGGGCGGCATGTCGCTGCTGCAGCGCGGCCAGCGCGGCATCGGCGTCTGCGCTGGCGGCGTCTGGCTGCAGCGCCTCGAATGCGGCCTGGGCGAATGCATCGATGGCATCGGGAACCAGAACCTGCGCCTGGTCGATGAAGTAGCGGTGCTTGCCGCCTGTCACCCGCCATACGAGGGCACGGTCACGCGAGTCGAACTCCTCTACGCCGCGCACGGTCTCGATCACTTCCGGCCCGGACAGCGACAGTCGCCCTTCCTCGGACATGATCACCGTGGTGCAGCAACGGGCGACGATGCCCATGCCGCCGAAGGCGCCGTTGCCGCTGCCGATGAGGGCCACCACCGGCACGCCGGCGGCGCGCGCGTCCAGGGTTGCGCGCATGATCTCGGAGATGGCGATCAGGCCGGCATTGGCTTCATGCAGGCGCACGCCGCCGGTGTCGAGCAGCAGCAGCACACCGTCGGGCCCGTGTTGCGCGGCCCGGCGCAGCAGGCCGGTCAGCTTGGCGCCATGCACTTCGCCGACACCGCCCCCCATGAACTCGCCCTGCTGTGCAGCAATCAGCACACGCCTGCCACGCAGCGACGCCGCACCGACCACGATGCCATCGTCGAACGCGGCGGGTTGGTCCAGCTGTGCCAGGTGCGGGCTCATGGCGCGCCGGGCCGGCCCGAGATACTCGGTGAACGATCCGGCATCGACCAGCCCGGCGATACGGGCACGGGCATCGGCCTCGTGGTAGCTGCGGCGTTGCATCGGATTCATCGCGGTTCTCCGGCGAGCAGTGTCTCCACCGCCTGGTCCAGGCGCAGGCTGACCACCGCCGGGGTGGCACCGGCATCGTTGATCGATACGCGCACGTCGCGCAGCGGATGCCGCCGGGCGAAATCACCGATGACCGCCTGCCAGATGGTGCCGAAGCCCTGCGCGGCGGTGACGACATGTACGGTCATTGCGCCGTCCTGCGCGGCAGGTTCCAGCAGGACTTCCAGATTGCCGGACGCCAGCACGCCCACCAGCACCGCGTCGTGCGGGAACCGCACCGGGGTTCTTCCGTCGAATCGATAGTCGAGGGTTTCCATCGCGTGCCCCTTACCAGTTGCGGAAGCGCTTGGGCGGGTCGTAGACACCGCCGGACCAGCGCACCAGGTCTTTCACCGAGCGCGCGGCCAGCAGGTCACGACTGGCGTCGCGCACCGAAATGCCGAGATCTTCCGGTCGCTGGATCACGCCGCGGTCGCGCAGGTTCTCCACCATCGCGCGATCGCGGCCCAGGCCGACCTTGGTGTAACCGGCCACGCCGCGGATCGCCTGTTCGCGCTCTTCCGCGGTGCGGCACAGCAGCAGGTTGGCGATGCCTTCCTCGGTCAGCACATGGCTCACGTCATCGCCGTAGATCATCACCGGTGGCAGTGGCATGCCAGCGCGCTCGGCCAGCGCCCACGCATCGAGGCGGTCAACGAACGCGGGTGCCATGTGTTCGCGGAAGGTCTCCACCATCTGTACCACCAGCTTGCGCCCGCGTGGCATCTCGCCCGGGCGTGCGGCCTGCTGGCCGGCTTTGATCCAGGCATCGCTGGCATGACGGCGGCCGCGTGCGTCCGAGCCCATGTTCGGCGCACCACCGAAGCCGGCGATGCGATCGCGGGTGGCGGTGGAACTGTTGCCCTGCAGGTCGACCTGCAGCGTCGAGCCGATGAACATGTCGCACGCATACAGGCCGGCGGTCTGCGAGAACGCGCGGTTGGAGCGCATCGAGCCATCGGCGCCGGTGAAGAACACGTCACCGCGCGCGGCGATGTACTTCTCCATGCCCAGCTCCGAACCGAACGAGTGCACGGACTTCACGAAACCCGACTCGATCGCGGGAATCAGTGCCGGATGCGGATTGAGCGCCCAGTGCTGGCAGATCTTTCCCTTCAGGCCCAGCGATTCGGCATAGGTCGGCAGCAGCAGTTCGATCGCCGCCGTGTCGAAGCCGATGCCGTGATTGAGCCGGTTCACACCGTATTCGGCGTAGATGCCCTTGATCGCCATCATCGCCATCAGCACCTGGATCTCGGAGATCTGTGCCGGGTCGCGGGTGAACAGGGGTTCGATGTGGTTCGGGCGCGGTGCCTGCACGACGAAGTTGACCCAGTCGGCGGGGATATCGACGCGGGGGAGGGTGTCGACGATCTCGTTGACCTGGGCGATGACGATGCCGCCACGGAATGCGGCCGCCTCGACGATCACCGGCGTGTCTTCGGTGTTCGGCCCGGTGTAGAGGTTGCCGTCGCGGTCGGCGGCCTGCGCTACGACCAGTGCCACGCGCGGCGTGAGGTCGATGAAGTAGCGGCCGAACAGTTCCAGGTAGGTGTGGATGGCCCCGATCTGGATCCGCCCTTCGGCCACCAGGTTGGCCAGCCGCACCGATTGCGGGCCTGAGAAGGAAAAGTCCAGCTTCGAGGCAATGCCCCGCTCGAACACGTCCAGATGCGAGGGCAGCGACAGCACCGACTGCACCATGTGCAGATCATGCACGCGGGCGGGGTCCAGCCCGGCAAGGCATTCGGCCAGGAAGTCGGCCTGCTTCTGGTTGTTGCCCTCGAGGCAGACCTTGTCGCCGGGTTCAAGCAGGGCGTGCAGCAGCTCGCCCACATCGTCGGCGGCCACTGCACGGCCTCTGCTCCAGGGCGCAGCCCGCTGCAGACGTGCCTGGCGGCTGCGTTCCAGCGTGTCCCAGCTCGGGTTCATCGACCGGCTTCCGATTGGCGTTGAGATAATTACGCCATAATTACGGTAGGCGACGCAACCTGCACCGCAGCAAAAAGAAGGGCCCGCCAATGGCGGGCCCATTCAGGTTGCAGGCTTTCAGCGGGTCGTTCTCAGAACTTCCAGCGCAGGCTGGCGGCGACGAAGCGCGGTTCGCCGTAGTTGTTGTAGTCCAGGTTCGCCCAGTAGGTCTTGTCCAGCGCGTTGCGCACGCTCAGCGTTGCCGTCCAGTTGTCGCTGATGCGGTAGTTGGCGTTGAACTGCACGAGCGTGTAGGCCGGCTGGTTCACGGTTACCGTGCCGCCCAGCGGGTAGGGGATGTTGTAGCCCTGCACCTTGCTCTGCCATTGCACGCCGGCGCCCAGGCTCAGGCGTTCCAGTGCACCGCGCAGGCGCACCTGCGTGTTGAGCTGCAGCAGGTCTTCGGGCGGGTTGGCGTACAGCAGGTCGGTGGCGGCGCGGGTCACTTTGACATGGGTGAAGCCGGCGTTGACCGTCCAGCCCGGCAGGATCTCGCCGTTGACGTCCATTTCCCAGCCACGCGACTTGGTGCCGTTGACGCCGATGTAGGCCGAGGTGCCATCGCTGAGCGAGCCTTCCGGCACTCCCATGTCGCGCACGGCATAGTTGTCCTGCTTGGCCTCGAACACAGCGGCGTTGGCGGTCAGTCGCCCATCGAACCACTGCGTCTTGATGCCCGCTTCCAGATTCGAGCCCTGCACCGGCGCCAGCAGGTTCTCGTTGCGGTCCTTGAAGTTCTGCGGGTTGAAGATCTCGGTGTAGCTGGCATAGACCGAGAACTGCGGCGTGACGTCGTAGACCAGTCCCACGTACGGGGTCACTTCATCACTGACCTTGTAGGCCCCGCTGGTCCCGGTATACGCACCGGCCACGCTGTAGGAGCGGCTGAGGGTTTCCCAGCGGCTCAGGCGCGCACCCGCGATCAACGACAGCGGATCGGCCAGGCGCAGGCGCGCGGCCAGGTAGACGCCGCTCTGCGTGGTCTTCTGCACGCGGCGCGCGCCGGTACGGGTGTAGGTCACCTCGGAGATGTCGCCGTTCCAGTCGTACACGTTGGGGATGTAGTAGCAGCGTTCGCGGCCGCAGGTGGCCCAGTCGCGCGGGTAGTTCAGGGCAACAGTGTGGGTGGTGCCTTCCAGATCGGACCACTGGGCACCCAGGGTGACGTCATGCTCGCGGCCGAACAGCGGGAACGTGCCGGTCAGGTAGGCATCGATGTTGCGGCGGGTGTCCTCGGAGTCGCCAGCGGCAGTGCGCAGGTAGATGCCCGCACCGGTGGCCGGATCGGGATTGCCGGTGCCGTACAGGCGCATGTTCTGCACATTGCCACGGGTGTGGGCGGTGTTGATCTTCAGCAGCCAGTCCTCGCCGAAGCGCTGCTCCAGGTTGGCGAACACCGTGCTGGTCTCGCGCTGCCAGTAGCTCCATTTCGGTGCCAGGTTGGTCGAGCGCGGCAGGTGCGCGAAGTCGCCGCGGCTGTCGAAGAACGGCACGGTACCCCAGGTCGAACCGACCGGGTTGTTGTCCTGGGTCTGGTAGCCGAGGGTGACCGTGGTGCTGTCGGTCAGGTCGCCCTCCAGCACCGCCATGCCGGCCATCTTGTTCTCCTTGTAGCGGTCGTAATAGAAATCACGATCGGTATAGGCGGCGACCACGCGGCTGCGGAACCGGCCATCTGCGGTCAGCGGCGCGGTGACGTCGGCCTCCATGCGCCGGTAGTCCCAGCTGCCGGCGCTCACCGAGAACGAGGCGTCGAAGTCCTTGCCGGGGCGCTTGCGCAGCAGGTTGACCGTGGCCGAAGGCACCCCCGCGCCGCTGAGCAGGCCGTTGGCACCGCGGATCACTTCGATGCGGTCATAGAAGGCGGTGTCGTATTCCTGGTTGGTGGAGCCGCTGTAGGTGGGAATGCCATCGACCTGGAAGTCCGTGATGGCAAAGCCGCGGGCGTAGTACAGCGGGCGCTGGGTGTCATAGAAGGACACGCTGACGCCGGTGACGTTGCGCAGCACGTCGTTGATGCTGAACAGCGATTCGTCCTGCAGGCGCTGCAGGCTGATGGCCGTGGCCGACTGCGGCGTTTCCTGCAGGGTGATCGGCAGGCGGGTGCTGCTTGAGGGCGGCGCAGCCTGGTCGGCGCGTACGCTGACGCGGTCCAGGGTCTTGGCATCGGCTGCGGCATCGCCGGCGGCGAACGCTGACGGTGTCGACAGGGCCAGGGATGCGAGCAGCGCGGCCGGCAGCAGCGCGCGACGGAGCGGGCGGGTAGGGGAGTGCAGGGACATCTTGGTGGGCTCGATGCGGGAGAGTCGGAAGGGCGGCAACAGCCGGGCGGTACCCGGGGCGGCGGCTTCGGGCTGGGTCAGGTCCGTCTGGTGAGCGCGGGCGGTCCGCGCGAGGCGCAAATGTAAATCGTTCTTAACAACATTACAATTCGCCCGGCCTGGTCGATGCCTGGGACGCACGCCACGAACCCCGGCAGAGCCAGGCCCCCTGAATGCAAACGGCCACCCGAAGGTGGCCGTCCGTAGGTGTCATCGAAGACCCGGGCTCAGAGTGCCTGCAGTTCCTCGTTGGCGTTGCGCTTTTCCTTGCCCGGCGTCGGCGTCGGCGTCGGCGTCGGCGCCGGCGGTGTGGCCGGTGCAGCCGTGGCATCGGCCGGCACTTCCAGGTAGGGCAGCTTCAGGGTCTGGCTGGTCATCGAACGAATCTCGTTGACCAGTGCCGCACTGTCGTTGAGCTTGCGCCCGTAGGAGGGCACGATCTCACGCAGGCGGGCTTCCCAGCCGGCCTTCATCTGCTCGGGGAAGGCCTTGGCCATCAGATCCAGCATGATCGGCGGCGACGTCGAGGCACCGGGCGAAGCGCCCAGCAGCGCAGCGATGGTGTGGTCCTTGTCGGTCACGATCTCGGTACCGAACTGCAGCACCGCACCCTTCAACGGATCGCGCTTGATGATCTGCACGCGCTGGCCGGCGGTGACCAGCTTCCAGTCGCCCGGCTTGGCATTGGGGAAGTACTTGACCAGTTCGGCCTGGCGGTCGGCATCATTCAGGCGCGCCTGGCTCATCAGGTACTGCACCAGGTCCAGGTTGTCCTTGCCCACTTCCAGCATCGGCGCAACATTGTTGTGGGTCACCGACGAGTACAGGTCCCACCACGAGCCGTGCTTGAGGAACTTGGTGCTGTACAGCGCGAACGGTCCGAACAGGACCACCGGCTTGCCGTCCAGCTTGCGCGCATCCAGGTGCGGCACCGACATCGGCGGCGAACCGGTCTCGGCCATGCCATAGGCCTTGACGCCATGGCGCGAGGTCACGTCCTGGCCCTGGAAGGCGAGGAACTGGCCGCCCACGGGGAATCCGGCGTAGTCCTTCGACTCGGGAATGCCTGACATCTGCAGCAGCTTCAGCGCGGCGCCGCCGGCACCGATGAACACGAAGCGGGCGTGGGTGGTGCTCTCGGTGCCGGCCTTGAGGTCCTTCACCGTGACGTTCCAGCTCTTGTCCGCGTTCTGCCGCAGTGCCGAGACTTCGTGGTTCAGGTGCAGGCTGAAGTTCGGACTGCGCTGCAGGCCGGCGGTCAACTGGCGGGTGATCACGCCGAAGTTGACGTCGGTACCCAGTGGCATCCAGGTTGCAGCGACCTTCTGCTTCGGATCGCGGCCTTCCATCATCAGCGGAGCCCACTGCCGGATCTGTGCCGGGTCTTCCGAGTACTGCATGCCGTAGAACAGCGGGTTCTTCACCAGCGCCTGCTGGCGCTTGTGCAGGTAGGCGATGTTGTCATCGCCCCAGACGAAGCTCATGTGCGGCGTGGGGTTGATGAAGTCGCTGGGCTCGCTGAGCCGGCCTTCCTTCACCTGGTGCGACCAGAACTGGCGCGAGACCTCGAACGATTCGGCGATGCCGACCGCACGCTTGGTCTCGATGCTGCCGTCGGGCAGTTCCGGGGTGTAGTTCAGCTCGGCGAATGCCGAGTGGCCGGTGCCGGCGTTGTTCCAGCCGTCGGAGCTTTCGCCGGCGACGCCGTCGAGGCGTTCGTAGACCTGGATGTTCCAGTCCGGCTGCAGTTCCTGCAGGTAGGTGGCCAGGGTGATGCTCATGATGCCGGCGCCGACCAGCACAACGTCGACAGGCTTGTCGTTGCTGGCGGCGGGTACGGAGCGCTGGGTCAGCGGCCAGTACAGGAACACGGCGGCAGCCAGCAGGAACAGCACGAGCAGGGCGAGCAGGGCCTTGCCAAATTTCTTCATGGGGGCGGGATCGTTGGCGGAGGGGAGGAGATCAGGATGCGCGCTGGGCAGGGGAAGGGCGTGAAGAAACAACGCCTTGCAGCATCCTTGCAGAGGATTCTACCCGGAATGGGTCCGGTTTTTGTGCAATGCATCATCCTGCCGGCGGTCGCTCCGGGGTAGACTTGTCGGCTGATTCCAGAACGACCACCGGCCACGGAGGGGCCGCGCAACGATGTCACGGATGCTGATCGTGGTGGGTGACGCCCTGCAGACGGGCGGTTCGGTCCTTACAGGTTCCCCGCATACCGATATCGAAGGGCGCGCCGTGGCGCGTGTCGGCGACCGTGTCATCTGTGCACGCCATGGTCCGGGTTCGATCGTTTCCGGCGATGCCACCCTGGTCATCGATGGCCAGCCGGTCGCCCGCGACGGCGACAGGGCCAGCTGCGGTTGCGCACTGGTATCGGGCAAGCAGCAGCGCGCCCACGTGGTGGCCGGCGGTGGAGGGCGCGCAGGTGCAGGCGCCGGAGTGGCGGCGATCGCAGCGATCGTCGCGCCGTTGTTGAAGCCGGCCCTGCAGACACCTCCCTTCGCAGCGCCCGGCACCGCCGTGCGCGACGAGAACGCGCCGCAGTGCTGGGTGGCGGATCATGATGCGCAGATCGACCGTGACGTGGACGGGCGCTACTACGAAGCCTATGACGTCAATGGCGACAAGCATGACTATCCTTTCCAGGTCAGCTACCGCATCGAGATTCCGCTGCAGGCCCAAGGCGAGGTGGTGGTGTCGATCAGGGTGCAGGTGATGCCCAAGCCCGGCGTCACCGCTGCCGAGGTAGCGGCGGTCAAGGCGCGCATGGAGCGCGGCATCGATCAGTTCTGGAACGGCCGGTTCACCCTGGACGTCCATGATCCCGCGTGTGGCACCCGCAGCTTCCCGATCCGTTACGAAGTGCGCTGGGTGCAGGGCGGCAGCGACTACAGGCTGATCGTTCATCGCACCTATGACCGCGAGCAGGTGGAGTTCCCGGATATCGACGTCTCCGTGTCGACCACGGCCTGGACCTTCGCCCACGAGTTTGCCCACACCCTGGGCGTGCCGGACGAGTATTCGTACAACGACCCGGACGAAGAGACCGTGCGTTACGTCCAGCCCGATGGCACTCTGGATCCGGAGGTGCTGGTTGCCGTTCCGGATTCCCGTGAGCTGACCGATCCGGCGGCGACCATCATGAATTCCGTGGACTGCGCGGTGACCCGGCCGCGTCATGCCTGGAACATCGCGCGGGAAGTACGTGAACTGCTGAGCCGGGAAATCGGCCGGGAGATAACATGCACCGTCAAGTGATTTCGTTGATTGCCACTTTTGCCGCTGCCGCAGCGCTGCCGGCCCACAGCAAGGAGCT
Organism: Stenotrophomonas sp. STEN147; assembly: GCF_056757995.1. NCBI lineage: Bacteria > Pseudomonadati > Pseudomonadota > Gammaproteobacteria > Lysobacterales > Lysobacteraceae > Stenotrophomonas > Stenotrophomonas sp. STEN147. Next base: position 30,613 of record NZ_JBRRCG010000003.1, on the reverse strand, counting down.
TCCTCCCATGATCGAACTTCATGCGCGCTGCGTGGACGATGCCCAGTGCCGTTTCCGCGGCGACACCCTCAACGTCGAACTGGAACTGCGCAACAGCGGCAGCGCGCCTGTGTCGCTGCCGCTGGAGTACATCCGCAGCCGTGGCCCGTCGGTCAGGGTGAAGGACAACCACTCCGAGAAGACCACGGCGTTGCGCAGCGGCATGGCCTCGGCCGCGCTGCGGCAGCAGATGCAGGAGCTGCGCGCGGGCCAGTCCCTGCGCATCGGTTTCCCGATCAAGCCGCAGGAGCTGACACGCTTCGCCCTGCGCCCGATGGATGTGACCCTGCAGTTCTCGATCAATCTGACACCCGGTTCCACCGGCGCCGAGGCGCAGGTGGTCCAGGCGCAGCTGCACGTGGTCGACGCCGACTGACCGCAGCGGCCGGCACTCCGCTTGGGGTCAACGCAGTTCGAGAATCTCGTCGCCGGTTTCGTCGATCTCGCCCGTCGGGCACCAGCCGAGATGGCGGTAGAAGCCATGCGAGCGCGAGCGCGGGTCGGCCGAGCACGCAAGGAACAGCCGGTGGTGACCGGCATCCCGGGCCAGGCTGACCACATCCTGCAGCAGACGTCGGCCGATGCCCAGATTCTCGTACTCCGGCAGCAGGGCCAGAACCAGCACCTCGCCGCTTTCGCGGTCGGCAAACCCGTAGCCGGCCATGCGCTCGCCGTCGCAGGCGATGCGTCCGATGAAATGTCCGTTGCAGATGCCTTCGGCCCAGCTCTGCGTCGTGATGCCCAGCTCGGCCAGCTGCGCTGCACTGAAGGCATTCTCGCGGGTACGCCCGCGCAGGTCGATGCAGGCGGCGGCATCGTCGGGGTGGGCATCGCGGTAACGGATGGTCATGGCACCTCCTTGTGACCGGGCGCTGAAGGAACTGCCCGTCTCGTTCAATCGCTGCCGATCGTGAAATATTCGGCGGTGAAATAGCCGATCTGGTAGAGCAGGGTGGCCGCGGCCAGTCGCAGCTGTGCCCGGCTGGAGTGCAGTTTCCAGCCCAGCAGGACCACCAGCAGCATCAGCAGGGTGTGGACCGAATACGCCGCGCCCAGCAGATGCCACCGGCTCGTGCCCTTGATCGCGGTGTCCACCAGATCCAGCAGCGTCAGCGCGCCGATCACGCCGAATATCCAGCGTCGGCGCTGCATCAGGTAATTGCCGTAGCTGCCGTAGTCGCGCAGGTCATCCGGGAACAACAGGGCGCAGAGCAGGAACCAGGTCGCGCAGTAGCAGATCACGAACAGATAGGTCTCGAACGTCCAGCGGTGGACTTCGATCAGGCGGAACTCCCACCACCAGAAGGTGACCAGCGACACCAGCGTCCATGCCACCCAGCACAGATGGAGTGCCGAGCAGCCGCGTCGCTGGGGATGCTCGATGATCTGCGCAATCCCTTTCAGCAGGGTCGTGATCGACAGGCCCAGGATGATGCCCATCACTACGCGGATATGCAGGAACAGCGGATCGGTCTGCATCGGCCCGTCCTGTCATCGGATTCCGCACAGTAGAGGCATGCCCGCTGTGGAGGGGATGCATATGGCGTCAGCGCCTGCGCCGCACCAGCGTCGAGGATGCCTCCAGCACCGCGCGGGTCAGCAGGGCCATGGTCTGAACATCGCCCTTCCAGTGCTGCCAGTACAGCGGCACGTCCTCCCACGCGCGCTGTCGCACGTAGACCAGGCGGCCGGCATCCAGGTGCCGCTTGACCAGCGGCAGGGGGTTCATGGTCCAGCCCATGCCGCCCAGGTTGGCCTGCACGAAGGCACGGGTGGAAGGAATCCACCACGTCGGCGCGGTACTGGGCAGGTCGTCGCCGGCCATGCGCCGGGCAAAGCGCGACTGCATTTCGTCCTTGCGGTTGAACACCAGTACTGGTGCCTGCGCCAGCGCCTGCGCGGTCACGCCCTTGGCGAAGTGCCGTTCGCGGAACTCCGGCGTGCAGGTGGCCGCGTAACGGATGCTGCCGAGTGCATGGATCTGGCAGCCCTGCACCGGCTCGTCCAGGGTGGTCACCGCGCCGAGCACCGTGCCTTGCCGCAGCAGCTCCACGGTGTGGTCCTGGTCTTCCACGCGCAGGTCCAGCGTAGTGCCGGTACCCAGTGCGAACTGCTGCGCCGCCTGCGGAAACCAGGTTTCCAGGCTGTCGTGGTTCACCGCCACCGGGATGCTGGCCTGGGGCAGATCCTCATCGGCCAGGCCCATCCGGTGCAGGGCGTCATGCTCGAGCAGGGCCGTCTGCTCGGCCAGCTGCACCAGCACCTGGCCTTCGGCGGTGGCAGTGGCGGGGGCGCCACGCTTCACCAGAAGGCGTCCGACACGATCCTCCAGCGCCTTGACCCGCTGCGAGATGGCGGAGGGGGTGACATTGAGCGACTGCGCCGCGCGATCAAAGCTGCCTTCGCGGATCACGGCGGCGAGCGCGCGCAGCTGGGCATGGTCGATGCGCATTGTATTAAGTTCCGCTAATGTTGGTTTAGGAAGTTTAGCTCGTCTTTTCTATGTTGCGGCGCGACAATGGCGCCCGTACCCGGTGCTGTCCGCCTTCGCGAGGCACCGTCCCCCAGCAAGACAAGGCAGTGAATCCCATGTTTTCGGTCATCTCCGCCGGCACCGGCCTCGGTGCCTGGTTCTCTGGTGCAGCCACCGGCATCGGCCTGTTCGCCGTGGTCGGTGCCCAGAGCGCCTTCATCCTGCGCCAGGGCATCCTGCGCAAGCACATCGTGCCGGTGGTCGCCACATGCGCGGCCATCGATGCGTTCTTCATCTTCGCCAGCGTGGCCGGCCTGCGCACGTTGACCTCGGCGCTGCCGTGGCTGACCTCGGCCGTGCTGTGGACCGGCGTGGCTTTCCTGGCCTGGTACGCGATGAAGTCGGCGCGCCGCGCCATTGCCGGTGGCGGTGGCATGGGTGAAGCCGACAGCGACGACGGCAGCCGCCGCGCGGTGCTGATGGCGGCGGTCGGCTTTTCGCTGATCAACCCGCACTTCTGGCTGGACATGATGGTCATCGGCTCCATTGCCGAGAACTTCGGCCACGCACGCATGGCCTTCGCGGCCGGCGTGGTCACCGCGAGCTGCCTGTGGCTGACCGCGCAGGGTCTCGGTGCGCGCCTGCTGGCGCCGCTGTTCACCAAGCCCAGCACCTGGCGTGTGCTTGACGGCACCATTGCGGTGATCCTCAGCATCCTGGCCCTCACCCTGGCGGTGCGCGGGGTCCACTGACCCGGCGCACGCCCCCCGAACCCACGTCCTGACTCTCTCTCCAAGGCAGTGGCAACGACGGCACCGGCAACGGTGCCGTCGTCTTTTCCGGCTCTGGCGGGACAGACGGCGCCTGCCTAGAATCCGTGTACAGGACAAGGTGTCCATTGGAGCAGGGGGAAGGATGCGCAGGACGATGTTGACGGCCGCACTGGTCGTCGTGGGTAGCGTTGCCGCGGGCAGCGCATGGGCGGTGGACCTGACGCAGTTCCTGCGCCAGGAGACCTTCACCGACATCAAGATATCGCCGGGGGGCGAGTATGTCGCTGCCACCGTGCCGATGGAGAACAGCACCTCGATCGCGGTGATGCGGCTGGCCGACAAGAAGCTCGTGGGCAGCTTCCGCCCGCCGCAGAAGAACCATGCCCACGAGTTCGACTGGGTCAGCAACGAACGGCTGTTGATCGGCCTGGCCGAGAAGTGGGGCGCGCTCGATGAGCCCAACCCCACCGGCGAGCTCTACGCCATCGATGCCAACGGCAACCGCGGCGAGCTGCTGGTCGGTTACCGCGTCGAAAGCAAGGGCCCGGGTACCCGCATCCAGCCGAAGAAAGTCGAGGCGGTCGCGGCGTTCCTGGCCGATGATCTGCCCGGCGACGAACGCAACGTGCTGGTCACGGTATGGCCGTTCGCGGAGGATCCGTTCACCCGCGTCGAACGCATGGACGTGGTCAGCGGCAGGCGCTCGCGCATGGCTTCCTCGCCGGTGCGGCGCGGTGAGTTCACCACCGACGGCCAGGGCGAAGTCCGGTTCGTCCACGGTGCCGGCAGCGACAATGTCAACAAGCTGTACTACCGCGAGCGAACGGGTGACAGCTGGAAGATGATCAACGATGAGGCGGTGAGCACGCGCATCGAGACCGCGATCGGCTTCTCCGCCGATGGCAGCCTGGCGTACCTGCAGGCCGAGCAGGCGCAGGGGCCGGATGCCATCGTCAGCTGGAATCCGCAGACCGGCGAGCGCGCTGTCGTGCTGCGTGACGAGGTGGTCGATCCGTACCGCATCATCCGCCAGCCCGGCACCCACGTGCCGGTGGGCGCCCTGTACATGGGCGACACACCACGGACCCGGTTCTTCGACGAGAAGTCGCCGGAGGCGCGCCTGTACCGCAGCCTGGAGGCGGCCTTCGGGGGGGCGGTCTACATCACCTCCAGTACCCGGGATGGCCGCGTGGTGCTGGTGGAGACCTGGTCAGGCACCAATCCCGGCGACTTCTATGTGTACGACACGGAGGCCCGCAAGGCTGAGCACCTGATCAGCCGCAGCGACTGGATCGACATCGATCGCAGTGCAACGGTGCGTCCGGTGGCACTCAAGGCGCGCGACGGACTGCCGCTGCACGGCTTCCTCACCGTGCCCTCCGGCAGCGACGGACGCAACCTGCCGATGGTGGTGATGCCGCACGGTGGGCCGTTCCACGTGTTCGACAATGGACAGTACGACCGCCAGACGCAGATATTGGCCGCCGCCGGCTACGCCGTACTGCAGGTCAACTTCCGTGGCTCGGGGAACTATGGCCGTGCGCATGCCCAGGCCGGCGCCCAGCAATGGGGCGCCGCGATGCAGGATGACGTCACCGACGCCACCCGCTGGGCGATCGCGCAGGGGATCGCCGATGCCAGACGCATCTGCATCTACGGTGCCAGTTACGGGGCCTACGCCGCGATGATGGGCGCTGCCCGCGAACAGGGGCTGTACCAGTGCGCGGCCGGCTATGTCGGCGTGTACGACCTGCCGCTGATGTTCGCCCGCGGCGATGTGCAGGAGCGCGACTCGGGCGTGACCTTCCTGCGCGAATGGCTGGGTGATCCGGCCAAGCTGGGCGCGGTTTCGCCGGTGAACCTGGCCACGCAGATCAAGGTGCCGGTGTTCCTCGCGGCCGGTGGCGAAGACAAGCGTGCGCCGATCCAGCACACCGAGCGCATGGAAGCGGCACTGAAGCGTGCCGGGACGCCGGTGGAAAGCCTGTACTACAAGACCGAGGGCCACGGCTTCTACACCCTGGCCCATCGCACCGAGTACTACGACAAGCTGCTCGCATTCCTGTCGCGCAGCCTGGGAGGCAAGACCGCCCAGGCATCGGCGCCGGCAGGGAAGGGCAAGGCGCCGTAAACGCAGAGCGGCGGCGGATCCACGATCCGCCGCCGCGCAGTGCAGTTACCTGACCCCGTGCATCATCCGCTTCAGCAGCGGCGCGGCGATGAAGGCCAGCAGGGCGCAGCCCAGGCCGATCCACATCAGCAGCCAGAACAGGTGCGCATACGCACCGGCCGCCGCCGCCATGTCCAGCGTGCCGCCTTCGGGCACATCGATGGCCGCCAGCTTGCCGAACAGCGCGGCAAGCGTCTCGGAGAAGGCTGTGGCCAGGAACCAGGTGCCCATCATCAGGCTCATCACCCGCGGCACGGCCAGCTGCGTGACGGCCGACAGGCCCACCGGCGACAGGCACATCTCACCACTGGCCAACAGGAAGTAGGCCAGGACCAGCCACCACACGCTGGCCATCTCGCCGGTGGCGCCGACCTGCTGTGCGGCCAATGCGAGCGGGACGAACGAGAGCGCGCCGATCACCAGGCCCCAGGCGGATTTGACCGGCTTGCCCGGCTCCCAGCCGCGACGGTCCATCCAGGTCCAGAGGGCGGCGAAAGCCGGCGCCAGCAGCACCAGGAACAGTCCGCCCAGATAGGTCAGGGAGCCGGCGGTCTGCGGAATCACCAGGCAGTCGCGCACCAGCAGGACCAGCATCAGCGCGACGATGGCAATGAAGAACCGGCGCGGCGCGGCCGAACCCGGCCGACGCTCGGTCAGGCGCGCGCTGACCACGAAGCCCAGCGGCGCCAGCAGCAACGACAGGATTGACCAGGGCAGCGGCGTGCCGTCGGTGATCACCAGCGAGGGAACGATGTCCTTGGTCAGCAGGCGATCGGTGAACGTCACCCACGAGCCATAGGACTGCTCGTACAGGGTGAAGAACACCAGCGCCAGGAAAATCAGCACCATCAGCGCGATCATCTGCTGGCGCTGCACCGGCGTGCACTGGCTGCCGGTGAACCAGGCGAACCAGACCAGCACGCCCCCCAGCACCACCAGCATCAGCATCAGCGCCAGGCTGATCTCACCGCCCAGAGCGAACGCACCGTTACCGGCGGCCCACATCAGCCACGCCAGTGGCAGCATCGCGAGCACCGCGCACAGGTAGATCAGCCATTCACGCGGCAGGCCGAGCACCCGCTGTTTCAGCGCGGCTGGCTGCGGCGGCTCGGCATGCCCGTGCAGGTACTTCTGCCCCCACAGGAACATCGCCAGCCCGGCCAACATGCCGATGCCCGCCGCGCCGAAGCCATACTTCCAGCCATAAGCCTCGCCAAGGAAGCCGCACACCAGCGACGAGAACAGCGCCCCGAGGTTGATGCCGGCATAGAACAACGAGAAGCCCGAGTCGCGGCGCGGATCGTCCTTGGCGTACAGCTTGCCGACGATGGTGGAGATGTTCGGCTTGAGGAAGCCCACGCCCATGATGATCAGCGCCAGCGACAGATAGGTCACCGCCAGCGCCGAGGTGTCGCGCACCACTTCACCGTTGACCCTGTACGCCGCGTGGCCTTCGAAGGCCATGCCGAGATGGCCCAGCACCAGCAGGATGCCGCCGAACAGCACTGCACGGCGCATGCCCAGCCAGCGATCGGCCAGCATGCCGCCGAACACCGGTACGCAGTACACCAGGCCACCGTAGGCGCCCAGCAGGTCCAGTCCGGCCTTGTCGCCGAACAGGTGGTACTTGGTCAGGTACAGCAGCAGCAGCGCCTTCATGCCATAGAAGGAGAAGCGCTCCCACATCTCGGTGAAGAAGCAGACGTAGACGCCCTTGGGGTGGCCAAGGAAGTCGTCGGAAGCGGGAGCGGCAACGGTCATCGACGGCGGGCACTGCGGAAAGGGCGCGATTATAGGCCCGCCGCCGCGCCCGTGGCGGGCAACGCCTGGCCGCACCCGGCGAGCGGGGTCACAGGTATCGCAGCCAGCCCAGGTCGCGCCGACGCGCCTTGAACCGCGCGAATGCCCGCGTCGGCGGGTACAGCACCACCGCCAGCGCACAGGCGACCAGGATCAGGCCGGCGACCGAATCGAGGGCGTACAGGCTGCCGTGGGTCGGCCCCCAGAACCCGAGCGCCGCCAGGTACAGCAGCTTCAGCAGATACAGATGCAGCAGGTAGAAGAACATCGGTGCCGCGCCGATGTCTGCCAGCGGCCTCAACGCCCGTGCCATCGCAGGCCACTCAAACAGGCGCAGCCACAGCAGGCCAACGCCCAGGGTCAGCAACAGGAACTGCAGTGACGGCGGATACTTGGTCACGTTGAACACGCTCATCCAGGTGCGCAGCGCGTCCTGCTGGAACTGCCAAGGCGTATCGCCATAGCCGTTGCCGAACCGCAGCAGGGCGAACATGCCCAGCGCTGCCAGCCCAGCAGACACCAGCCAGCGGTGACGCTGCGCTGGCGCGCGGTCCGTCGCGAACCAGGGCCCCATCAGATAGCCGAGCGCGATCACCCCGATCCACGGCAGCACCGGATAGGACGTGCGCAGCCGGAGTGCACCGGCCTCGATCCAGTCCCGCTGGTGCAGCACCTTCCACAGCACCGGCAGCACACCGTCACCTGCCACGCTCACCCCGTCGAGCAGGTTGTGGCCGGCCACCAGCAGTACCGCCAGCGCCAGCAGCGCCGCGCGTGGCAGCCACAGCAGGCCGGCCAGCGCGACCATGCTCAGGCCGATCGCCCAGATCACCTGCAGGTACACGGTGTCCGGAGGCAGCTGGAAGGTCCAGGCGAAATTCACCAGGGTCAGTTCCAGCACCACCAGGAACAGCCCGCGTTTGAGCAGGAACGCGGCCGTGGCCCGGCGCGGATCCGCCTGGCGCTGGCCGTACAGCCAGGCCGACAGGCCGGTCAGCAGCACGAACACCGGCGCGCACAGGTGGGCCAACAGGCGGCACGCAAACAGCGCGGGGGAGACCGTGGATGCGTCCATCGGGTCGCTGACCTGGTGCTGCAGGAAGAAGGTCTCGCGCACGTGGTCGAGCAGCATCAACAGCATGACGGTGCCGCGCAGCTGGTCGATGGAGGTGAGGCGGGCCGGTGGCGGAGAGGGCATGCGGACGGCGATGGCGTTCAATCGAAAAGATATAACATATCGTTTGCGGGATGCCCAGCCGGAATGTGCCGGATGCGTCTGCTGCCTGTGCCTGATCGGAGTCCTGCCTGATCCGCTGGCGCTTGTCATGCTGCGGTGTGCTGGACTTGCCGCCCCCTGAACGCTAGCGTGGCAGGGATTTTTTGCCAGCAGGGGCTCCCATGAACCACGACGCTGCGCCCAAGCAGCTCACCTTCCGCGCAGTGGCCCTGGCCATCGTGCTGGCGGTGGTGCTGTCCGCGGCCAACGCCTACCTCGGTCTGTTCGCAGGCCTGACCATCGCCACCGCGATTCCCGCCGCAGTCATTTCCATGGGCGTGCTGCGCCTGCTGGGCGGTGGCTCGATCCTCGAGAACAACATCGTGCAGACCGGCGCCTCGGCCGGTTCCTCGATCGCCGCGGGTGTCATCTTCACCATCCCCGCGCTGGTGATCATGGGCTACTGGCCGGACTTCAAGTACTGGTGGGTGCTGGGCATTGCCGGCCTGGGCGGCCTGCTGGGCGTGCTGTTCTCGGTGCCGCTGCGCCGCTCGATGATCGTCGAAGATCCGCTGCCCTTCCCGGAGGGCAAGGCAGCGGCGGAAGTGCTCAAGGCCGGTGAGAACCCGGGTCCGGGCCTGAAGATCCTGGGCCTGTCGGCGGTGATCGGCGCCTTCGTCAAGCTGGCCGCGGAAAGCGGCATGCGCCTGATTCCCGATGCCTGGGCCACCTCGGCCTACGTGGGCAGTTCCAAGGTCACCGCGTTCATCGGCACCAACCTGTCGCCGGCGCTGCTGGGCGTGGGCTACATCGTCGGCCTCAACGTCGGCATCGTGGTGGTGTCTGGTTCGATCCTGACCTGGCACATCGCCATCCCGCTCTACCAGGCATTCTTCATGAACACCGATCCGGCACTGGCCGCGTCGGTGGCCGCTGCGTCCTCCACCGAGGCCGCATTCGCCATCTGGGGCGCGAAGATGCGCTACCTGGGTGTCGGCGCAATGCTGATCGGTGGCATCTGGACCTTGATCTCGCTGCGCAAGTCGCTGCTCAACGGCGTCAAGAGCGGCTTTGCCGCCGCCCGCAAGAGCGGCGGACCGGTGCTGGCGCACACCGAGCGCGACCTGCCGATGAAGTGGATGCTGGTCGCCCTGGTAGTCTTCGTGCTGCCGCTGCTGGCCCTGTACCAGGCCATCGTCGGCCAGTGGCACGTGTCGATCCCGATGACCATCATCATGATCGTCGCCGGCTTCCTGTTCGTGTCGGTCTCGGCCTACCTGGCCGGCCTGATCGGTTCGTCCAACAACCCGGTCTCGGGCATCACCATTTCCACCATCCTGTTCGCCTCGGCGGTACTGGTGGTGCTGCTGGGTGCCGATGGCCTCAAGCCGGTCGGTACCGGCGGTGCACCGCTGGGTGCGGTGGCGGCGATCATGATCGGCGCGGTGGTGTGCTGTGCCGCCGCCGTCGGTGGTGACAATCTGCAGGACCTCAAGGCCGGCTACATCGTCGGCGCTACGCCGTGGAAGCAGCAGCTGATGCTGGGCATCGGTGCGTTCTCCTGCGCGCTGATCATGGCCCCGGTGCTGAACCTGCTGGCCACCGCCTATGGCATCGGCGTGAAGACCGAGCTGCACCCGAACGCGCTGGCTGCGCCGCAGGCCAACCTGATGGCGTCGGTGGCCAAGGGCCTGTTCGGTGGCGAGCTGCCGTGGACCTTCATCGGCATCGGCGCGGTGGTTGGCGCCGTCATCATCGCCTTCGACAGCTGGCTGAAGGCGCGCAACGCGCGCTTCCGGGTGCCGGTGCTGGCGGCCGCCATCGGCATCTACCTGCCGCTGGAGCTGATGGTGCCGATCTTCCTCGGCGGCCTGATCGCTTACCTGGTCGAGCGCTTCCACAAGGTGCGTGCCGATGATGAAGAAGGCCGCGACCGCGTGCACAAGCCGGGCGTGCTGTTCGCCGCCGGCCTGATCACCGGCGAGGCGCTGATGGGCATCGCCATCGCCATTCCGATCGTGGTCAGCAGCCGCGCCGATGTGCTGGCCGTGCCGTTCCATCTGCCGGCCGCACAGTGGATCGGCCTGGCCGTGCTGTTCCTGGTGGGCTGGCTGATCTACCGCACCGGCAAGTACGCCAAGGCGTAATGCGGGGGGGCGGATCCCTTCCCGCCGGGAAGGGCTCTGACCCCGGGTCCACCCACAAACCGCGCTACGGCGCGGTTTGCTGTTTCTGGCGGCTGCCGATCACGGCCATGACCGATGGCCTTGGCAGCCCCGGGCTGCGGGGCCTACCATCGCTTTTTTGCCGTCCTGCGGAGATCCCGATGAAACTGCGTCATGCCCTGCTGCCACTGAGCCTGCTGGCCGCTCTGCCCAGCGTCGCCGCTGCCCGTGGCCTGGAGATCCGCGACATGGTGGCCATGGATCGCGTTTCCGCGCCGGTGCTGAGCGCCGATGGCGGCACCGTGGTGTTCGCCAAGCGCAGCACCGACGCCAACCTCAAGGCCAGCACCGCCCTGTACGTACGCAACCTGCGCACGCGTGATGCGGCACCGCCGAAGCAGATCACCCCGGCCGGCTGGAACGTCAATTCCGCCTCGCTGTCGGCGGACGGCCAGACGGTGTACTTCCTCAGTGCCAAGAACGGCAGCCAGCAGCTGTACGCGCAGGCGATCAACGGCGGCGCCCCGCGCCAGCTGACCGATTTCCCGGTGGATGTGGACAGCTACCACGTCTCGCCGCAGGACGACCGCGTGCTGTTCAGCGCCGGCGTGTTCCAGGCCTGCGCGTCGGACCTGGCCTGCACCGAGAAGAAGCTGAAAGAGAAGAAGGACGCCAAGGCCAGTGGCCAGGTCTGGGATTCGATGTTCGTGCGCCATTGGGATACCTGGAACGACGGCCGTCGCAACACCCTGTTCGTCGCGCCGCTGCCGGGCGCCCAGGCCGGCCCGGTCAAGGGGGCTTCGGCGCTGAGCGCCACCCTCGATGGCGATGCGCCGTCCAAGCCATTCGGTGGCAATGACGACTTCGTGTGGTCGCCGGACGGCAGCAGCGTGGTCGCCAGCATCCGCGTGGCGGGTCGCGAGGAGCCGTGGTCGACCAACTTCGACCTCTATCGCTTCGATGCTGCCGGCCGTCAGGCACCGGTGAACCTGACCGCCTCCAACCCGGCATGGGATGCGGGCCCGGTGTTCAGTGCCGATGGCAAGACGCTGTTCTACCGTGCGATGAAGCGCCCCGGCTTTGAAGCTGATCGCTTCGGCCTGATGGCGATGGATCTGGCCAGCGGCAAGAGCCGTGAGATCGCCCCGCAGTGGGATCGCTCGGCGGGTGGCATCGTGCTGTCCGCCGATGGCGCCAGCATCTATACCACCGCCGATGATCTGGGCGAGCACCCGCTGTTCCAGATCGATGTCGCCACCGGCAAGGCCACCCGCCTGATCGGCGATGGCAGCGTGACCGCCGTCGATGTGGCCGGCACCAGCGTGGCGATCACCCGCAACAGCCTGAAGAGCAACGACCAGGTACTGGTCGGCCTGCTCCCAGCCGCCGGCCAGCCGATGGGCGAGCTGCGCGCGCTGACACCGTCTGCCGGCGACGTGCTGAAGGACGTCAGTTTCGGCGATTTCGAGCAGTTCTCGTTCAAGGGCTGGAACAACGACACCGTGCACGGCTATGTGGTCAAGCCGCACAACTACCAGGAAGGCAAGTCCTACCCGGTCGCATTCCTGATCCATGGCGGACCGCAGGGCAGCTTCGGCAACGGCTGGAGCTACCGCTGGAATCCGCAGACCTATGCGGGCCAGGGCTACGCGGTGGTGATGATCGATTTCCACGGCTCCACCGGTTACGGTCAGGCATTCACCGATGCGATCAGCCAGCACTGGGGTGATCGTCCGCTGGAAGACCTGCAGAAGGGCTGGGACGCGGCACTGAAGAAGTATTCGTTCCTCAACGGTGACAAGGCCTGTGCTCTGGGCGCCAGCTATGGCGGCTTCATGGTCAACTGGATCGCCGGCAACTGGAACGGCCCGTTCAAGTGCCTGGTCAACCACGATGGCGTGTTCGACCAGCGCATGATGGGCTACGCCACCGAGGAGCTGTGGTTCACCGAGTGGGAGCAGGGCGGCACGCCGTACCAGAAGGCGGCGAACTACGAGAAGTTCAACCCGGTCAACCACGTGGCGGACTGGAAGAAGCCGATCCTGATCATCCATGGCCAGCAGGACTTCCGCATTCCGGTCGAGCAGGGCCTGGCGGCATTCACGGCGGCGCAGCGGCAGGGGATCGAGTCGAAGTTCCTGTATTTCCCGGACGAGAACCACTGGGTGCTCAAGCCGCACAACAGCATCCTGTGGCATGACACGGTCAATGGCTGGCTGAAGCAGCACATCGGCGAGTAAGCCGGTCCGGCGCCGCCCCCCAGGGCGGCGCTCTGCTTTTTGTAGAGCCGAGCCATGCTCGGCTGCTCTGTGCCTCCTGTCCCGCCAACAGCAGCCGAGCATGGCTCGGCTCTACCCGAGCGCCCGCATGACTTCGAACGCCCTGATCCAGAACGACATCGTGGTCTTCGGCCTGATCGCCGCCACCCTGGGGGCCGTGTTCTGGACCGCCTCGCGCGAGCAGGGGCCGTGGAAGCGCTTCTACACCTTCGTGCCGGCGTTGCTGCTGTGCTATCTCATTCCTGGCATCTACAACACCGTCGGCCTGATCGACGGGCAGAACACCGCGCTGTACAACCCGGTCGCGCGTGACATCCTGCTGCCGGCGGCGCTGGTGCTGCTGACCCTGGCGGTGGACATCAAGGGCATCCTGCGGCTGGGGCCGAAGCTGGTACTGATGTACCTGGGCGCCTCCGCCAGCATCATGCTCGGTGCCGTGGTCGCCTTCCTGCTGATGCGCGCGCTGCACCCGGAAACCGTTGCCGGCGACACCTGGGCCGGCATGGCCGCACTGGCCGGCAGCTGGATCGGCGGTGGCGCCAACATGCTGGCGATGCGCGAAGTATTCGACGTCAACGCCACCACCTTCGGCCAGTTCGCCGTGGTCGACGTGGGTGTCGGCTACGTCTGGATGGCGGTACTGATCTTCCTTGCCGGGCGCGCCGCGAAGATCGACGCGCGCAGCGGTGCCGATACCTCGGCCATCGACGAACTGAAGGAACGCATCGCGCGCTTCCAGGCCGAACACGAGCGCATTCCCAGCCTGACCGATCTGATGCTGATCGTCGCCGTTGCGTTCGGTGGCGTCGGTCTGGCGCATGCAATCGGCGCACCGCTGGCGGCCTGGTTCAAGGCCCATGTCGGCTGGGCATCGCAGTTCAGCCTGGATGCTCCCTTCGTCTGGGTGGTGGTGCTGTCGACCACGCTGGGCCTGGGCCTGAGTTTTACCCGCGCGCGCACGCTGGAGGGAGCGGGAGCGTCACGTCTGGGGTCGCTGCTGCTGTACTTCCTGATTGCCTGCATCGGCATGCAGATGGATCTGCTGGCATTGCTGGACCGTCCGTGGCTGTTCCTGCTCGGCCTGATCTGGATCGCCGTGCACATCGTGCTGCTGTGGTGCCTGGGCCGGTTGCTGAAGGTGCCGTTCTTCTATTTCGCCATCGGCTCGCAGTCGAACATCGGCGGTCCGGCCTCGGCGCCCGTGGTGGCCGCCGCCTTCCATCCTGCATTGGCACCGGTAGGCGTGCTGCTGGGAACGATGGGCTACGCCACCGGGACCTACCTGGCGTACATCGTCGGCATCACCCTGCGTGCGCTGGCAGGGCAGGGGTGATCTGCCAACGGTAGCGCCGCGCCATGCGCGGCGAGACGCAAGGCGGCGGATCAACGATTCATTGCGCTACCAGCAATCCACGTTCGATCAGCCACGCCTTCGCGTCTTCGGCGTCCTGCTCGAACCACGCTCTCGTCGATCCCAACCGGTACGTATACCCCCACGCATCCATGTCGGCCATCAGCCGTGCGCTGCCGACACCGGGCAGCTGCGCGGCCAGCACGATCTGCAGGTAGCAGGTGGCATCTTCCTCGGCGACCGAATCAGTGGCATCGGTATGCACCTGCGCGCGCCGCTCCGGCGGCAGCACGATCAGGTGGCAGGCCTCGTGCAGCATCGAATGCACGGGCGTGTCGTCGCGCACATACACGTTGCTGGCGATGATGCCTGCTTCAGGTTCACCCCAGTAGCTGCCGGGAATCGGCTCGCCCGCGGCGACGTGGTGCAGCTCCAGCCCGTGCGCGGCAAGCAGGCGCTGTGCATCGACGAAGGCGATATCGCCCACGCAGGTGATGTCCACGGCGGTTGTCGGGTCGGTCATGCGGAATCATGCAGCCCCGCCCATGCAGGCACGGGCGGGGCAGGGGGTCAGGGCTTTTCCGGGCCTTCCGGCAGCGCCACGGAGATGTCCAGCACGTCGTGCTGGCCATCCTTGACCAGGTCGACCTTCACCGCGTCGACGTCGATGTTGACGTACTTCTTGATCACTTCCAGCAGCTCGCGCTGCAGCAGCGGCAGGTAGTCCGGGCCACCGCGATGGCTGCGCTCCTGCGCGATGATGATCTGCAGGCGGTTCTTGGCGGTTTCGGCGGTGGTCTTCTTCGCTTTGAGGAAATCAAACAGGCCCATGCTTACCCTCCGAACAGCTTGCTGAAGAAGCCCTTCTTCTCCACGGTGGTGAAGCGCATCGGCCGCTCCTCGCCCAGGATGCGGCTCACCGCATCGTCATACGCCTGGCCAGCGATCGATTCGCCATCGAGGATCACCGGCTCGCCCTTGTTGGAGGCGTTCAGCACGTCACCCGATTCGGGGATCACGCCGATCGCCTTCAGGCCCAGCACTTCCTCCACGTCGACGATGCTCAGCATCTCGCCGGTTTCCACGCGCGACGGGCTGTAGCGGGTCAGCAGCAGGAAGGCCGGCACGTCCTGGCCGGATTCGGCCTTGTGCGTCTTCGAATCCAGCAGGCCGATGATGCGGTCGGAGTCGCGCACCGAGGACACTTCCGGGTTCACCACCACCACCGCGCGGTCGGCGAAGTACATCGCCAGGAAGGCGCCCTTCTCGATACCGGCCGGGGAGTCGCAGATCACGAAGTCAAAGCCGTCGGCGGCCAGGTCCTTCAGCACCTTGCCCACGCCCTCCTGGGTCAGCGCGTCCTTGTCGCGGGTCTGCGAGGCAGCCAGCACGTACAGGTTGTCGAAGCGCTTGTCCTTGATCAGGGCCTGCTTGAGGGTGGCTTCGCCGTGCACGACATTGACGAAGTCGTACACCACGCGGCGTTCGCAGCCCATGATCAGGTCGAGGTTGCGCAGGCCGACGTCGAAGTCGATCACCGCCACCTTCTTGCCGCGCCGTGCCAGGCCGCAGGCCAGGCTCGCGCTGGTAGTGGTCTTGCCGACGCCGCCCTTGCCGGAGGTGACTACGATGATTTCAGCCAAAGGACTTCTCCTGGTTCTGCATGATGTTGGGGCTGCGTCAGTCCAGCGCAGCGATCTTGACCTGGTCCTGTTCCAGCCACACCTGCACGGCCTTGCCGCGCAGGTTGTCCGGGACATCGTCCAGTACCTTGTAGTGGCCGGCAATGGCCACCAGTTCCGCATGGAAATCACGGCAGAAGATGCGTGCCGCGGTATTGCCCTGGGCACCTGCCAGCGCGCGGCCGCGCAGGGTGCCGTAGATATGGATGCTGCCGTCGGCGATGACCTCGGCACCGGCGCCGACGGTCGCCATGACCGTCAGGTCGCAGTTCTCCGCGTACAGCTGCTGGCCGGAACGTACATTGCCGAGCTGCATGCGGCCCGGTTGCGGTGCCGAGCCCTCGGCCACCCTGGCCACCGGAGCGGCCGGGGCCGGCTTCGGTTCAGCGCGGGCGGCGCGGCGCGGCTCCGGCGCAGGCGCAGGCGGCGGGGCCGGCTCGGTCTCGAGACGCTCGTACTGGGCGCGGAACTTGGCCAGCAGCGGCAGGCCGAGCTGCTGCGAGAGCTGGTCGACCGCGCTGGTGCCATAAGCCAGCGCCACCGGCAGCACGCCGGCGCTGCGCAGGCCATCGACCAGTGCCTGGGCGGTGGCCACGTCGGGTACCTGGCTGAGGCCGCCGAAGTCCAGGATCACCGCGGCACGGCCGAACAGTTTCGGCGCGCGGGTCACCCGTTCGCGCATTTCCTGCACAAGTCGTTCGACATCGAGGGTCCGCACGCGCAGGTTAGCGATGCCGACCTGGCCGATCTTCAGTTCACCTGCCTGTTCGTAATCGAAATTCACCGCCACGCTCAGGTCCCCGTCGGCCGCTGTGCCCGCGCCGGCAGCTGCCGGTCGCGTGTCCATGCCACATCCGGCAGCTTGCCGCCGTAGGTCTCCTGTACCCACGGGTAGCTGCACAGTTCCTTGGCCAGCATGCTGGCGCGCACATCGACCTGCGGCATGGTGTTCTGGCCCAGCTCGCGGAAGCCGAAGCTGCCGTGGAACAGCAGGGCGGCATCGGCACCATGGTCGAGGAAGACTTCGCAGGTCATCTGCGGGTAGCGCAGCTCGGCGAAGCTCTGCGCATCGGCGTAGAACGCCCGGCCGACGCCACCACCGCGGCGGCGGCTGGCGACCACGATGCGGTCGATATAGAAGAACGGGGTGTCCAGCTGCTGCTTGAACCAGGCGAAGTTGCTGCTGTCGTGCTGGCTGTCGCTGCCGAAGCCGATCAGGAACCCGGCCAGGTTGCCGTCGCGCTCGGCGACGCGGAAGTACTCAGCGGTTTCATAGAACAGGCGCAGGCGTGCGGCATCCAGCGGAAGGATGGCCAGGCCAGCGTTGTTGTTCAAAGCCAGGACGGAATCGAGCTCGTGCTCGCGCACGTCGCGGATGACAATCGACATTGTGACTCCGTGGGGTAACGCGGTTGGTCCTGCAACGGACCCTGCGCACGATTATTGCATGGGTGGCTGGCGGGGGCACGCCCGTCGCCATGACTTCTGCCCGGGGGCAGGAGCGCTGGTTCAGCCTAAGATGCCTCCATGTTGGGATATCTCAGCCAAATCCGAGTCCTGCGCCTGGCCGGCCTGTTCACCTGGGTCATGGTCGGCCTGCCCGTGGTGTATTCCCAGTACGAGTCGATGCTGCGGCACGGCGGCAGCGGCATCGACAGCTGGTCCCTGTGGCTGTTTGCCGCCTACCTGTTCTTCGGCGCCGGCTACTTCTGGTTGACCCGTGGCCTGCGCGACAGCAGCCAGGCCGCCTGGTACGACCGGGTGGTGCTGGTGGTACTGACCGGCTCGGCCCTGGGCGTCAGCTACCTGAGCGGTTCGGGCCTGGGCAGCATCCTGATGATGGTGGCCGCCGGAGTGATTCCGTGGATGCTGCCCGTGCGCAGTGGCGTGATCTGGTTGCTGCTCAGCCAGCTGGCGGTGCTGCCGGTCTACTATCTGATCCTCGACATGCCGTTGTTCGAGGCGCTCATGCAGTCGCTGCTGTATGGCGGCTTCTCCATGTTCATGTTCGTGACCAGCCTGGTCGCACGGCAGCAGACCGACGCCCGCGACGAGCAGCGCCGGCTGAATGCGGAGCTGAGGGCAACCCGCGCCCTGCTGGCCGAGAGCGCACGGGTCAACGAGCGCACCCGCATCTCGCGCGAGCTGCATGACCTGCTGGGGCATCAGTTGACCGCGCTGACCCTGAACCTGGAAGTGGCCGGCCATCTGGCCGAAGGCAAGGCGCTGGACCACGTGAAACGCTCGCACACGCTGGCCAAGCTGCTGCTGGGCAATGTGCGCGAAGTGGTCAGCCAGCTGCGCGAGACCAGCGCCATCGACCTGGCTGCCGCGCTGCGTCCGCTGACCGAGAATGTGCCCTCGCTGGACATCCAGCTGGACATCGAGGACCCCCTGAACGTGGAGGACCCGCAGCGGGCCCACGTGCTGCTGCGCTGCACCCAGGAGATCATCACCAACACGGTGCGCCACTCCGGGGCCCGCCATCTGTGGATCCGGGTGTACCGTGAGGCGCCGGACCGGGTGGTGGTCGAGGCGCGCGACGACGGTGTCGGTGCGGAAATGGTCAATGTGGGCAATGGCTTGCGCGGGATGCGCGAGCGCCTGCAACAATGCGGTGGCCAGCTGCAGGTGGAAACCCGCCCCGGCGAAGGCTTCTGCCTGCGTGCGACGGTGCCGGCAACCGTGCTGGTGGCCGCCCTTACCAAGGTTCCTGAAGGAGTGCGTTGATGATTCGCGTCTGCCTGGTCGACGACCAAACCCTGGTGCGGCAGGGAATCCGCTCGCTGCTGGCGCTGGACGACGGCATCGAGGTGGTGGCCGAGGCCGGCGACGGCCGGCAGGCGGTCGAACTGGTGCCCCAGGTCCGTCCGGATGTGGTCCTGATGGACATGCGCATGCCGGTGATGTCCGGGCTGGAGGCGCTTCAGGTCCTGTCGCGGCTGGAACAGCTGCCGCCGACCATCATCCTGACCACTTTCGACGACGACCAGCTGGTGCTGGCGGGCCTGAAGGCCGGCGCCAAGGGGTATCTGCTCAAGGACGTGACCCTGGACCAGCTGGTGGGCGCCATCCGCACGGTGGCCGACGGCGGATCGCTGGTGCAGCCGGCGGTGACCCAGCGGCTGCTGTCCGGGCTGGAGCACATGCGCAATGATTTCGTCAGCCTGGACCGGCCGGACCCGCTGACCGACCGCGAGACGGAGATCCTGCGGCTGATGGCCAGCGGGTTCTCCAACAAGGAGATCGCCAATTCGCTGGGCGTGGCCGAGGGCACCATCAAGAACCATGTGTCCAACATCCTGTCCAAGCTGGGCGTGCGCGACCGTACGCGGGCCGTGCTGAAGGCGTTCGAACTGCAGCTGGTCTGACGAAAAGCCTTCTCCGGCAAAGGTTTGGCCGTCATTTCCGGGCCCCGGGGCGGGTTGCCCCCTACATGCGGGGCGGCCGGATGCGCTACCCTGCCAATCCTTTGTCCATACAAATACGCAGCCGGCAGGGAAACCGGTGCGCCAATCCCGATAAACAATGCCCGCGAAGCCTGCTAGGATTGGCGCTTCGCTTCAATCAACCCGGCCGTGGGATCGGCCCCGGAGACTCCTGAATGACCCGTATTATCGAGTTCCTGATCGCCTTGGGGATCGTGGCTGGCCTGTTCGTCATCATTGGCGTATGTCTGCCGGGCGAGCGCCACATCACCGAAAGCATCGAGACCAACCGCAAGATGACGATCGTGTACGACACGGTCAGCAGCCTGCGCCGCTTCAAGGACTGGAACCCGCTGGTACTGCGCGATCCCGCCGTTGAACTGAAGCTGTCCGGCCCGGCCTCCGGCGTCGGTGCCACCCTCGACTTCTCCTCCAAGGACCTGGGCAACGGTTCCTGGAAGGTGACCGAGGCCGAAGAGAACAAGCGTGTTGTGATCGCCATCGAAGACCCGACCAAGGGTCACGACAAGGTCACCACCTTCAATCTGGAGCCGACCGGCAAGGGCGGTCGCAACGTCAAGATCACCCAGGACTACTCGGTGAAGTACGGCTTCGACCTGTTCGGTCGCTACGCCGGCCTGTATGTCAGCCGCCAGATCGGCGACGACATCAAGCTGGGCCTGTCGCGCATGGCGAACATGCTGGCCACCGTGCCGAACGTCGACTACCGCACTCCGGAAGCGCCGCTGACCGATCTGGGTATCGTGCAGGTGCCGGCCGAAGACCTGCTGGTCGTCAACGCAGGCAACGTCGACCGCGGCCAGGACACCATCACCAAGTCCATCAAGGACAACCAGGAGTGGATCAAGCGCGTGATGGAGGCCAACGGCCTTGAAGCCGCCGGTCCGTTCCGCATCATCACCACCGATTTCGGTGCCGAGAAGTACGCCTTCGACATCGCACAGCCGGTGAAGAAGAAGGGTACCGAAGGTGCCACCGGTGAGGAGCTGACCGTCAAGATCGACGGTGGTGCCCCGGTCAAGTACGTGCATGTCGCCCCGCATCGTTCGGCGCATGCGGCCTACACCGGTCACATGGCCGGCCTGGACGTGGCCCGCAACGGCCTGCGTGCGTGGGCAGTGACCTCGGGCAACGAAGTCATCGACCGTCCGTACGAATCGTGGAAGGACGGCGTGGACAAGTCGTTCACCCAGGAAGGCACCTACGACATCTACTGGGCCGTCAAGTAAGCGCTGGCTGACCCATGTAGTGTTGGACACGAAAACGCGCCGCTTCCTGCGGCGCGTTTTTTTTCATCCCGCGTCCGCCGCCGGGCGGGCGCCGCGCAAGGAGCAGTCATGTTCAATCTGGAACGACGTGCGCGTAAGCCCTCGCTGCTGGCCTGCATCGGTGCGCTGTTGGCGGCCGCTTCGATCGGCCTGTCGGCCTATGCCTCGCATGGCGTGTCCGATCCGCAGGCGCAGCAGCATCTGAACATGGCGGCGCTGTATGCGTTCGCCCATGGTGCCGTGCTGGTTGCAGTGGGACGGCGCGCGCAGGGCGTGATCGCACATCTGGCGCTGTACGTGCTGCTGCTGGGCGTCGTGCTGTTCTCCGGCAGCCTGGTGGGCAGCGCGCTCTGGCAGTGGCCTACCCGGCTGGCGCCTGTGGGCGGCACCAGCCTGATGGTGGGATGGGTGCTGCTGGCGATCGACGCCCTGCGGCGGTGAGGGCAGTGCGGGGAGGGGCTCAGCCGTTGGCCGGTTTCCAGCACCAGTGCCAGGGCTCGTAGACGATCCCGTGCGGGTTGCCGCGCGGGTAGCTCAGGTGGAATCCATGCCCGCGGGCGTGCGCCTGCAGCCACGCGAACGCATCGGTACGCTCGAACGATTCCTCTGCAGGTGCATCGCCCGGGGTGCCGATATCCAGTGCGTGCCCGCTGTGGTGCTCGCTGAAGCCCGGCGCGGCGTTGACCTTCAGGATCTCCGCCACGCTCAGGCCGCGGCCGCGCTTCCGCTCGAAGATTCCCAACTGGTACGCATGGCTGCGGAAGCCGGAAATGGCATCCAGGGCAACGCCATCGCGGGCCGCGTGCAGGCGCATCCGCCGCCACCCCTGCGCCGCGTCGCGGCGCAACCACAGGGGCCGCGAAAAGCGATCGCGGCCGGCGAAATGCAGCAGGCACGGCTCGGCTTCCAGCGGCAGCCCGGTGTCATCCGCGTAACCCTGCGCATCCAGGCCAAGGTGCTGCAGGCGTTGCTGCAAGCCCGCCAGGGGCAGCCATCGCTGCTCCAGTGCCGCAGCGAAAGGGCGTGACGCGCGGGCATCCAGCAGTGCCAGCGCCTCCTCCACGCCACGCTCGTGCGGCAGACGCGGCACCAGCGAATGAACGCCCTGCGCCAGCACGGCGGCCAGATAGCGGCCATCGCGCTTGCGCCGCAGCACCCAGCGGGCCCGCGCCAGCAGGCGTGCATCGAGGTTGCTGCGCGCGCGTAGCAGATCGGCCGGCCACAACTCGATGGCCTCGGTGTTCAGCAGCAGCAGCGGTCGGCGATGCATGTCCGCAGCTTACTGCCGTGGCGCGGCTGCGGCCACCTTGCGCAGGGCGTCAAGCAATGCCTGTGGGCGTTCCATGCTCAGCAGCAGGGTGCTGCCGCCGCGCACCGGGATCGCCAGCGTGCGGTGACGGTCGGTGACCAGGGCGAAGCCCTTGCCGCCGCCCTGCAGCCGCATATGCCCGGAATAGAAGCCGGGCATCGAATAGCCGTTGGTCTTGAAGCGGATGCCATAGCGGCGGTCCTGCGCCAGGTCCACCACCTCGGCCTGATCCAGCAGCATGTCACGCACCGGTGTGCGCCGCCGGTACAGCGTCGAGCGCACATCCAGCACGCCACCCACCAGCTCCACGCGGCGGCGGAAGAACGAAGTGCCCAGACCCACGCCTATCAACACCAGCACGGCGATGCTCCATGCCGCGCTGCCGTTCATCAGGAAGAACGGCGGCGACAGGGTGACTTCCATCCATGGTGCAGGCGCACGCGTGCGGCTGAACTGCACGTACACGCTGATGACCAGCACGGCCAGCACCGGCAACAGCACCCACAGCACGCGCAGGGGTGAACTGCCAGCCAGCTCGAACGGACGGGCTTCATTGGGGCTCATCGTTGTGCCTCCACCCATCGGGCGATGTCATCGATCAACCCCGCATCGACATGGCCGGGCCGGGTGTACTCCTGCAACGAACTCGGGCCGCTGCCAGCGATGCCGATGTGGTTCAGCGCCGGATAGGTCCGCCACTGCACGTCGTCGCGCGCGGCGAGGGCCTTCTGCCAGAGTGCCCAGTCGGCATCGGGAACCTGGAAATCGCGCCCGCCATGCAGCATCAGCAGCGGAGCGCGCAGCCGCTGTGCATCGGCGCGGGCATCGACGGCTTCGATGCTCTTCCAGAAGGACTGCGGAACGCCGAGTGGCAGCTCGCTGGCGGGTACCGGCGTGCTGCCGCGTGCTGCGGCGATCTGGCTGTCCAGTTTGTCCAGCAGCGCCTGACCGGCCGCGCTGATGTCGCCGTCCAGGCTCAGCAGGTAGCGGTTCTGTTCCGGCAGCAGGTCCAGCAGCGTGCGCGCGGGAGCAGCCCACAGGATCGCGCCACGCGCCTGTGGCCAGCGGCTGGCGATGCGTGGCGCCAGCATGCCGCCCTGGCTGTGGCCGAGCACGAACACGCGGCGGCCGTCGATGCGCGGGTCGCTGGCGATGGCCTTCAGTGCCGCCACCGCATCGTCGGTGGATTCGTCATCGACAGTGAAGGTGCCGCTCTGGAAATCCTGGGGCCGGGCGAGAGTGCGCTTGTCGTAGCGCAGTACCGCGATACCGTGCGCGGCGAGGCCACGGGCGATATCGAGGAAGGGACGGTTGCCGCCGATGGTTTCGTCACGGTCCTGCGGGCCCGAGCCGTGCACCAGCACCACTGCCGGGAACGGGCCTTTGCCCTTGGGCAGCGCCAGCGTGCCGGGCAGCGCACCGCGTGTCTGCGGCACACTGAAATCAACTTCGCTGTAGGTCGCATCGGCCGGCGGCGGCGGTGCCTTGGCCGCGGGGGCGGGGCGCAGCAGCAGGCCGGCAACCTTGTCCTGTGCATCCACGGCCACCTGCGCGATCACCGCGCCACGGGTGAACTGCAGCGGCACTTCCACCAGGTGCAGGCCCTGTTGCTCGCTGCTGCGGGCCTGGCCGCGCTGCTGCAGTTCGCCCAGGGACCGCCACACGCTGTCGAGCTTCTCGGCGGGAACGGCACGGGCCATCTGCGGGGTCAGCATCGCCTCCGCATCGGCGATGCGTCCGGCCTGCAGGTGGTCCAGCAACCGGGCGGCAACCTGCTGCGGTTCGGCGGCGAATGCGCCACCGCTCAGCAGCGCCAGTGACAGGGCGAACAGCGAACGGCGGGTCTTCATGGTCAGAGCTCCTTCTTGAAGACCAGCACCGCTGCGCTCATCGGTGCGGGGATCACGATGTTGACCAGCTCCCAGCCAAGCTGGCCCTGCTTGTTCAACGCCTCCTGCACGGCTTCGGTCTTCATGCTGCCCATCAGCGTCGAGGGCACTTCCAGGGTCTGGTACGTCCAGCGCTTGCTCATTCCTTCTCCTCCTGAGGTGGCTTGGGATGCGGCAGCCTGCCGGCCTTGCGCAGCGCGTCGCGCAGCAGGTACTCGATCTGCGCGTTGAGGCTGCGCAGTTCGTCGTCGGCCCAGCGCTGCGCCGCGGCCAGGACGTCGGCGTTGATGCGCAGTGGATAGGCTTTCTTCTCGCTCATGGATGCTCCTGGCGGGGCGGTGGGGCGCCCCGTTGCGAGGGTGATTCAGTACAGCGAACCGGCGTTGACGATCGGCTGCGTGCCCCGGTCCGAACACAGCACGGTCAACAGGTTGCTGACCATGTGCGCCTTGCGCTCCTCGTCCAGCTGCACCACGCCGTTCTTCTGCAGTTCGCCCAGGGCCATCTCGACCATTCCGACCGCACCGGCAACGATGCGCGTGCGCGCCGCGATCACCGCGTTGGCCTGCTGGCGCTGCAGCATGGCCTGGGCGATTTCGGCAGCATAGGCCAGGTGGCTGATGCGTGCGTCGATCACCTGCACGCCGGCATCGGCCAGGCGCTCGGCCAATTCGTTCTTCAGGTGCTGGGAGATCTCGCTGGCGTGGCTGCGCAGCGCCAGCTGGCCCTCTTCATGCTGGTCGTAGGGATAGCTGGTGGCCATCGCGCGCAGCGCCGACTCGGACTGGATGTGCACGAAGCTCTCGTAGTCGTCCACGTTGTAGACCGCTTCGGAGGCATCGACCACCTGCCAGACGATCACTGCGGCGATCTCGATCGGGCTGCCATCGAGCTCGTTGACCTTCAGCTTGCCGCTTTCGAAATTGCGCACGCGCTGGCTGACGTGGCGCTTGCTGTAGAAGGGGTTGTTCCAGCGCAGGCCATTGTCTTTCACGGTGCCGACGTACTTGCCGAACAGGCTCACCACCGCGGCCTGGTTCGGCTGCACGGTGTACAGGCCCGCCAGCGCGAACAGGGCCACCACCGCGACCAGCGCGCCGGCCAGCATCATCAGCAGGTTGGGGGAGCCGGTCGACGCCTTGGCAGCGATGCCCAGCACGAACAGCACACCGCCGAAGACGGCGACGAGCAATGCGCCCGCCAGAGTGCCCAGGCCGTTGAGGGAGGACAGCGACTTCTCTTTCATGGCAGTACGTCCTTGAGGGTTCGAGGTGACGATATCAAATTGATATCAGATGGCGACTACCGTTCGTCGGGAACCGCCGCTGGACCGGCTAGAATGCCCACCCGCCTTCACATCACCGCCGGACCCCTCCATGGCCAAGCTCGGAACCCCCCTCTCGCCCTCCGCCACCCGTGTGCTGCTGCTGGGCTCGGGCGAACTCGGCAAGGAAGTGGCCATCGAGCTGCAGCGGCTGGGCGTGGAGGTGATCGCCGCCGACCGTTACGCCGATGCGCCCGCCATGCAGGTCGCGCATCGTTCGCACGTGATCGACATGCTGGACGCGATGGCGCTGCGCGCGCTGATCGCCCAGGAACAGCCCCACCTGGTGGTGCCGGAGATCGAGGCGATCCACACCGAGACGCTGGTACAGCTGGAACAGGAGCAGGGCCTGCGGGTGATCCCCACCGCGCGTGCCGCACGCCTGACCATGGACCGTGAAGGCATCCGCCGCCTGGCCGCCGAGACGCTGGGCCTGCCAACCTCGCCCTACCGCTTTGTCGATACCGAGGCGGAGTACCGCGCCGCCGTGGCCGCCATCGGCCTGCCGTGCGTGGTCAAGCCGGTGATGTCCTCCTCGGGCAAGGGACAGAGCACGCTGCGCAGCGAAGCGGACATCGCGCCGGCCTGGGAGTATGCGCAGACCGGCGGCCGCGCGGGCGCCGGCCGCTGCATCGTCGAGGGCTTCATCGATTTCGACTATGAGATCACTCTGCTGACCGTGCGCCACGCGGCAGGTACCTCGTTCTGCGCGCCGATCGGTCATCTGCAGAAGGACGGCGATTACCGCGAGAGCTGGCAGCCGCAGCCGATGTCGGACAAGGCGCTGGCGCGTGCGGAGGAGATCTCGCGTGCGATCACCGATGACCTGGGTGGCTGGGGTCTGTTCGGCGTGGAGCTGTTCGTGAAGGGCGATGAAGTGTGGTTCAGCGAAGTGTCGCCGCGCCCGCACGACACTGGTCTGGTGACGCTGGTATCGCAGGAACTGAGCGAGTTCGCGCTGCACGCACGCGCCATCCTGGGCCTGCCGGTTCCGGTGATCCGCCAGAGTGGTCCGTCGGCATCCTGCGCATTGCTGGCGCAGGGCGAGGGCGTGCCGTATTTCAACAACGTCGCGGCCGCACTGCAGGTGCCGGATACGGCCGTGCGCCTGTTCGGCAAGCCGAGCGTGCACGGTCAGCGCCGTGTCGGCGTCACCCTGGCGCGCGCCGACACCATCGACGAGGCGCGCTCAATCGCGCGTGATGCCGCCGACGCCATCGGCGTCGAGCTGCGCCCGTAAGCCGGTAGCGCCGGGCCACGCCCGGCGGCTTTCTGCAAGGCAGAGCAGCGCGCCTGGCGCCTGGGGTCACTTCACATCCACCCACACCAGGTGATGGTCGCTGCCGTCGGCAATCTTCGCTTCAGGGCTGTTGCTGGCTGGCCAGAACACGCCGCTGCCCACGTACTCCAACCCGGTGGAAGGCAGCACGTAATCCAGTCGCAGGGTGCCGGACTTCGGGCCAAAGTCGCCGGTGGCGTGGAAGGGCGCACCCTTGCGCACGATGCCCTTGGCGGCATAGGCGAGGCTGGTTTCCTCGCCCCCCGCGCTGCGCGGGGTGGGGTAGCGCAATACGCGTGCGTTCTCGATCAGTTCGACGATCGCCTCGTGGCGGCCATCACCGTCGACCGGGTCGTTGTTGAGATCGCCGAGGATCACGAAGCGTGCATCCTGCGCCAGACCTCCGCACTGGCCCTTGTCGTCGCACAGCCAGGGCTTGTCACCTGCGGTGAGATATTCCTGCCACAGGCGCAGTTCGTCGTGGTTGCGCGCCGCGTTGCGCTTTTCCGGGCCGTCGAACACCGGCGGCGTCGGGTGCGAGACCAGCGCATGCACCACGCCTGCCGGGGTCTGCACCGGTACATCCCAGTGCGACTTCGACGACAGGCGCAGCTGCGACCACACGGTGTCGCTGTAGAAGCTCTGCCCGCTGCGCGGATCGACCGGACGGATCGCGCCCGGCATCGTGCTCCACTTCAGCAGCTGGAAGCTGCGTACCTTGGCTTCATCGATCGGGTAGCGCGACAGCACCAGCATGCCGTACTGGCCCGGGTGCAGGCCGTAGCCCCAGGCATCGTTGCCACGGCTGCGACCTTCGCCGCCGACCACGCCGTTGTTGTCCAGGTCCAGGCCACTGGGCACGCCGGTGTTGACCGGGGCCAGGTAGCGGTAGGCGAAGTGCAGCGGCGCGCCGCCGCCCGGCTGCGCCACTTCCAGGTAGCGCTTCTGGAACAGGTCGGCGGCGCGATGGGCGTCGTCGAAATCGAATTCGTTCAGCAGCACCAGGTCCGGGCGCACCTGCTGCAGCACGGCGGCGATCTTGCGCGCATGCGCGCTGTCGCCTTCAAGCTCCCTGATCAGGCCACCGGCCTCATCGGAGTACAGCGAGGTGTTGTAGGTGGCCAGGCGCAGCGATGCGGACGGTGTTTCGGTCATCGCAGGGGTCCTGGCAAGAGCAGGGGCCGCAGCGCCACACAGCAGGGCCAGGGCAAGGATCAGGGGTTGGGCGTTCATGCCGCCTATTGTGCACCCCGCCCGGTGTCAGCGGTTTGTCAGCGGCCGTCCAGATCGCGGTCGAAATCGTGCCAGCGACGGCCATCGTAGGCCTCCAGCGGACGGAAGCGGCGCTTGTAGTCCATTTTCTGGTGTTCACGGATCCAGTAGCCCAGATAGACGTGCGGCAGTCCTTCGCGGCGCGCCCATTCGATCTGCTGCAGGATGGCGAACGTGCCCAGTCCCCGCGCTGCGTGGTCTGGATCGAAGAAGGTATAGACCGCCGAAAGGCCGTGCTCGGTGACATCGGTGACGGCCACTCCGAGCAGCTGGCTGGGCCGGCCATCGTGGCCCGGCAGGCGCATCTCCAGGAAGCGGGTGTGCGACCAGCTGCCGATCAGGAACTGCTCGAACTCGTGCGGGCCATGATCGTCCATGCCGCCGTTGGCGTGGCGGTGCACCAGATAGCGGTGGTAGAGGGCAAACAGGTCCTCGCGCGCAGTGGCGGCGGTGATCCGCACTTCCAGGTCGGCGTTGCGGGTGGCGCAGCGACGCTGGCTGCGGTCCGGCGCGAACCGGGCCACCGGAATCCGTACCGCCACGCAGGCATGGCACTGCGCACAGTGGGGCCGATAGACCAGGTCGCCGCTGCGGCGGAAGCCCCAGCTGAGTGCGAGGGGATACAGGCCGCCCAGGCGACGGTCGTGGGGATCCATCACCAGGTCGCGCGCCACCCGGTCCGGCCAGTACCCGCAGGGGTGCTCGCCGGTCTGGAACAGCCGCAGTTCGTCGTCTCTGTCGCCGTGGATCGCCATGACCACAGCATAGCCCCAGCGTGTCGCAATGAACGCGACTGTCCGCCGGATGAACGGATCTGGCGGCTGCGTCAACCGCCGTCGCGGCCGGGCGTTGTTGTCATTCGAGGGTGAACTGATCACCCCGACGCAACCTCATCCCCAGGAGTGACCTCATGATCCGTACCCCCCTGCTGCTGGCCCTGCTGCTTGCCACGTCCGCCTCCGGTGTCGCGCTGGCGGCGACTCCCCCGACCGCACCGGCACAGCGTCCGGCCAAGCTGGACACCAACGGCGACGGTGTCATCGACCGCAGCGAGGCCGCGGCCAACCCACGTCTGGCGGCCAAGTTCGACGAACTGGACCGCAACAAGGACGGCAGGCTGTCGCGCGATGAAATGCCGCGCGGGCAGCAGGGTCGTCGTGGCGGCCATGGCGGTGAGCGCTGGGCCAGGCTGGACACCGACAAGGACGGCCGCATCAGCCGCGAAGAGGCCAAGGCCGATCCGCGCCTGGCAGCACGTTTCGATCAGCTCGATCTCAACAAGGACGGCTATCTGGACAAGGCGGATCGCGAGCTGCGCATGAAGCAGCATCGCGACGCCTGGTTCGCCGCTGCCGACACCAACAAGGACGGCCAGTTGAGCAAGGCCGAATTCGATGCGGCGAAGGGTCCGATGCATGGCGGCCCGCGCCACGGGGGCCCGCGTGACGGCGCCGCACCGAAGCCGCAGCGCTGATCGCCGCGCAATGTTCAACGACGACGCCGGCAGACTGCCGGCGTCGTCCGTTACAGGCGACCGCTGTCGAGCAGCGTATAGGCCACCAGGGCGATCACCAGCAGGTTCATCGCGATGATGGCGCTGCGGCCGTACATCGCTTCGTACTTCCAGTTGATGCCCTGCCGCCCGCGCCGCGCTGCGTCGCGCACGATCAAGGGCCGCATCAGGCGCTGCAGCGGGCCCAGGCACTGGTAGTTGACCGCGCCCAGGCCGATGGCCATGACCGCCAGGTGCACCCATACCGGCGTCTGCAGCAGCACGACCAGCAGTATGGACAGGCAGCAGGCCATCACGGTCCAGGTGTTGAGATGGACGAAGCGCCGGACCTGGGTCCGCTCCGGTTCCGTTTCGGCGTAGGACAGCAGGAAGCGACCGCCCAGGTAGCTGCCCAGCACGCCGCCCAGCACGGCACCGGCGATCGCTGCCCAGTTGTGGGCCGGGACCAGATGCAGGTGCCCCAGCGCCGCTGTCAGCGATCCCATCGCGGTACCACCGGCTGCGCTGGCGCCGCCCAGCCCCAGCTTGCTGCCGCCAATGCCCACACCGGTGCCGAGCAGGATCGCGGCACTGGCCGTGCCGGGCGCAGCAATCAGCACCATCGAGACCACGGTGGTTGCGAAGGCGGCGCTGGGTGCGCTGCTGCGCGCGAATTCGCCGAAGCGCTGCAACAGTCCCTCGCGGACCTGCGCGCGGGCCCGCGACAGGCGCTTGCGCACCGCCGCATCACTCAGGCCCAGCAGGTCCGCCACCTGCTGCGAGCGCTGACCTTCCCGGTAGTAAAGCAGCAGGACTTCGCGGCTGTCGGTGGGCAGCGCCGAGATGATGTCCTCGGCGGCAACCTCCTCTTCCAGTCGCTGCAGGCGGTCGGCGGCAGTCGGCGAGGGGTCGGCCGCCATGCCCAGCGCAACTTCGGCGGCCTCGCCGCTCAGGGGCCTGCCGCGCTGTGCACGCAGCCAGTCGCGCGCGAGGTTGCGGGTGATCTGCCGCAGCCAGGGCAGGAAGCTGGTGGAACTGCGCAGCTGGTGCAGTTGCTGCCAGCCCTTCACGAACGCTTCCTGCGCGATGTCCTCGCTGGCCTGGCGATCGCCGGTAATGGCCAGGGCGATGGCGGTCACGGTGTTCTGGCAGGCGAGCACGATGCGCCCGTACGCCTGCTGGCAGCCGCTGCTGGCGGCTGGCAGTTCACGTTCCAGGGTCTGGTCGATGCTGGCGGCGAACGTCGTCATGGCAGCGGCTCCTGCAGGGATTGTGTCCCATGACGGGGCCGCGTGCCGAATGTGACCGGTTCGCCTGCCGGTAGCGCCGGGCCATGCCCGGCGGCTTTTCTGTCCGCTGCGCTCGCCGGGCATGGCCCGGCGC